>JASLAV010000764.1 GCA_030146905.1 Lentzea sp.
ATCAGGCAGCCTTCGCCTTCGGGTAGACGGAACCCTCGATCTCGAATGGGCTTTCACGCTCCAGCCAGGTGAACACGCGGTCCAGTAATTCTCCCAGGTCCTTACACCGATGGTTCCTCGTGATGTCCTCGGCCGCGAAGAAGGCCGCCCACTCCCGCATCTCCGGTGCGATCGCGGCGAGCAGCACCCACGCGCTGGTGGGCCTGGACCGGCCGCGGTGCGGGCGTCCGCGCAACGCGAGCACAGCCGCGGCGGCGCGCAACGCCGCCAGGTAGGCGACGGCGAACCGTTCCGGTGGTTCGGGTGTGCGTTCCGCCTCGGCGAGCGAGTCGCGTGCCTGCTGCAGCAACGCGAGCGCTGAAGCGGGGGGCAAGGGGATCGGGAAGGCTGGTGCTGACATCTCGGCCTCCTCGCGGCGTCGGTGAACGACGTCTCCGCCGAGGGGAAGCCGGCGGCTCTCGGAGGTGGGGTGCTTCCCCCACCCCACCTCCGAGGCATGGTGCGGCTCGAACACATGTTCGAGCCCTCGTCAGCGTAGCTTCCGGCCGGTGGATTCCTCACCCCGGCCCACCACGTGACACCCGCTCGTGGTCTGATTGTGTGGTGAGTGCTGTGGAAACCCCTGCGGAGCACCCCGGGATCCGCAAAGTCGCGGACGCTCTGCCTCCCGCCACCGCGGCGCGCATCGTCGTGCTGCCCGACGCGGTGCGCACAGCGGCCGCCGCGGCCGAGGCGGTGGGCGTGCCGGTGGGCGCGATCGCGAACAGCCTGCTGTTCGCCGCGGTCCGCGACGGCGTGGCGGCCCCGCTGCTGGTGCTGACCTCCGGCGCGCACCGTGCGGACACCTCGCGGGTGGCGGAGCTGGTGGGGGCGGACGCGGTCAAGCGCGCCGACCCGGACTTCGTGCGCGAGCACACCGGCCAGGTGATCGGCGGCGTGTCCCCGGTCGGGCACCCGGCGCCGATCGAGACCCTGGTCGACGAGGCGCTGTCCGGCTACGAGGAGATCTGGGCCGCCGCCGGGCACCCGCACGCCGTGTACCCCACGACGTTCGCGGACCTGGTCGCGCTGACCGGTGGCCGCGTGGCGGTGGTGTCGCGATGACCGCGTCGCCGCGCCTGGAGCGCATCGTCGAGATGAGCGCCGCCGAGCTGAACGTGCGGCTGAGTGAGGCGCTTGAGCTTTACGTGACCGCGATGAACTACCCGCCGGGCACCGTGGAGCAGCGCGCCCCGATGTGGCTCGCGCACATGATGCGCGAGGACTGGCGTTGCGTCGTGGCGCTGGGGGAGCAGGACGAGCTCGTCGGCATCGGCTACGGCTACCGCGGCGCGTCCGGCCAGTGGTGGCACGAGCAGGTGCGGCGCGGTCTGATGGCCGTCTCGCCGCCCACCGTCGTCCACGACTGGCTCACCGACTACTTCGAGCTGACCGAGCTCCACGTGCTGCCGCGCGCCCAGGGCCGCGGCCTCGGTGAGGACCTGCTGCGCCGGCTGCTGGAGGGCGTGTCCTCGTCCCGCGTGCTGCTGTCCACGCCGGAAGGACCGAGCAAGGCGTGGAGCCTCTACCGCCGCGTCGGCTTCGTCGACGTGCTGCGGCACTACCAGTTCACCGGCGACCCGCGCCCGTTCGCGGTGCTCGGCCGCACGCTCCCCGTCGTCTAGTCCGTCAGAACCACCCAAGCCCCCGAGTCCACGGCTCGGGGGCTTGTTGTTGTGCTCGGCAGACCCAGGACCTACCCTGCCGATATGCAATATATTGGATATGGGTCTCTGAAGGAGCGTGCGGCGGCCGAGATCCGGTCGGCGATCGTGCGCGGCGACCTGGAGCCGGGCACGGCCATCAAGGACGTCGAACTGGCGGAGCGGCTCGGCCTGTCCCGCACACCGGTGCGCGAGGCGCTCGCCACGCTGACCGACGAGGGCCTGGTCGAGACCAAGCCCCACGCGTACACCCGTGTGACCGAACTGGCAGCGGAGCCCGTGCGCGACGCTCTCGTCGTCGTCGGGCAGATGCACGCCCTCGCCACCGGCCTCGTCGTCCGGCGGAAGTGGCTGACGGACGAGGACCTCGCGGCGATGCGGGCCGCGAACAAGGCCTTCAAGGAGGCGCTCGACGCGGGCGACGCCGTCGCCGCCCTGGCCGCCGACGACGAGTTCCACGCGGTGACCGTCCGCCGCTGCGACAACTTCGCGATCACCGCGACCATCGACCGCTTCACCCCGCTGATCCGCCGGGCCGAGCACAGCCGCTTCTCCTCGCCCCACGCCCGCCACTCGGTCACCCAGCACCAGCAGATCATCGAGGCGTGCGAGCAGGGCGAGCACACGCTGGCCGCGACCCTGGTCGACGACAACTGGCACACCCTGGAGGACGAGCTGTGAACAGGTTTCCGCTGCTCTTCGGCCCTTCGCCGGTCCACCGCCTGGACCGCCTCACCACACACCTCGGCGGCGCCGCGGTGTGGGCGAAGCGCGAGGACTGCAACTCCGGCCTCGCCTACGGCGGCAACAAGACCCGCAAGCTCGAGTACCTCGTCGCCGACGCGATCGCCACCGGCTGCGACACCCTCGTCTCCATCGGCGGGATCCAGTCCAACCACACCCGCCAGGTGGCCGCCGCCGCGGCACGGGCCGGCCTGAAAGCCGTGCTGGTGCAGGAGAGCTGGGTCGACTGGGCCGACGTGGGCAGCGACCGGGTGGGCAACATCCTGCTCAGCCGCATGATGGGAGCCGACGTCCGCATCGTGGACGCCGAGTTCGGCATCGGCGTCAAACCCGCGTGGGAACAGGCGATCGAGGAGGTCCGCGCGCGCGGCGGCAAGCCCTACCCGATCCCCGCAGGCGCCTCCGACCACCCGCTGGGCGGCATGGGGTTCGCGAACTGGGCCGACGAGGTGCGCCAGCAGGAAGCCCAGCTCGGCGTCTTCTTCGACACCGTCGTCGTCTGCTCGGTCACCGGCAGCACCCAGGCGGGCATGGTCGCAGGCTTCGCGAGCGACACCAACCGCCGCGTGCTCGGCATCGACGCCTCCGCCAAACCCGCCGAGACCCTCGACCAGATCACCCGCATCGCGCACAACACCGCTGCACTCCGCGAAGTCACCGTGTCCGAAGAGGACATCCTCCTCGACGACCGCTTCCACGCAGGCACCTACGGCATCGCCGACGAGTCCACCGTGGACGCCATGAGCCTCGGCGCGAGCCTCGAAGGCATGATCACCGACCCGGTCTACGAGGGGAAGTCCCTCGCGGGTCTCATCCACCTGGTGTCCTCGGGCGAGATCGACCGCGACTCGACGGTCCTCTACGCCCACCTCGGCGGCCAGCCCGCGCTCAACGCCTACAGCTCCCTGTTCCCCGCCTAGCCGCGGTGGCCCGGTAGGCGACCCGCGGACCAGTGGGGAGCAAGGCTTCGCGGCGGACCGGCGTGCGCCCGCAGTCCGGTCTTCGGCACTCGGTGCCGGACAGCAGGCAGGGCGCTCAACGTCTCCGCACTCAAGCCGCAAACACACCCTGCGCGCAGGCGCGTTGGTGTGCGCGGCGTTTGAGCCCGAGCCGCACCATCCCGCGAGCTCGCGGGCGCATCGTCCTGTGCGGACTCGGCGTCGGCGCGGTTTGCGGCTCACGCCCGCAGGCGCAGACCCTTCGGCGTGGCGCGGAAACCGGCCTCCTGCAGGACCGTCGCCAGGTGCGAGGTCAGCGCGATCTCGCCGTCGGCCCGCTGGACCGCCAGCTGACCCAGCCAGCCGTCGCGGACCGCCCGGCTCAGGGCGTTCGCGGCGACGCGCAGCGTCGGGTCGTCGTCGGTGAACGACAGCAGCGACTTGCCCCCTCTCTCGACGTAGAGCGCCGGGGTGCCGTCGACCAGCACCGCCAGC
>JASLAV010000774.1 GCA_030146905.1 Lentzea sp.
CGCGGCCGTCATCGGCAACCAGCGGCAGCTGGAGATGAAGCTGAACCGCCAGCTCGGCGACGTCGAGAAGCTGCAGGCCTCCGCACGTCAGGCGCTCGTGCTCGCCGACGAGGCGCGCTCGAAGGGCGACGAGCAGAAGGCCACGCAGTTCGAGAACGCCGCGCAGGGCTTCGCCACCCAGCTCGTCACCGCCGAGCAGGGCATCGAGGACCTCAAGACGTTGCACGACCAGTCGCTGCAGGCGGCCGCACAGGCCAAGCAGGCGGTCGAGCGCAACTCGATGATGCTGCAGCAGAAGCTGGCGGAGCGCACCAAGCTCCTCAGCCAGCTCGAGCAGGCCAAGATGCAGGAGCAGGTCTCCGCGTCGCTCAACCAGATGAGCGAGCTCGCCGCGCCGGGCAACGTACCGTCGCTGGAAGAGGTTCGCGACAAGATCGAGAAGCGCTACGCGACCGCGATCGGGTCCGCCGAGCTCGCCCAGAACTCGGTTCAGGGCCGGATGCTCGAGGTGCAGGCCTCGACCACGCAGCTCGCCGGCTCGTCGCGCCTCGAGCAGATCCGCGCGTCCATGCACGGCGGCCAGGCAGGCACGCCGCAGCAGGTGACGGCGGGCAACAGCGCCGCGGCGCAGATCCAGGCCGAGATCGCGCAGCGCGTCCAGTCAGAGCAGAAGACCACGCAGCAGCAGGTGCCACCCGCCCAGAACTGACGGGTGCGGGGGCAGGAGGAGTCAGCAGGTGATCATGGAGCCCTGGAGAAACCGTCCCAACAACGAGATCGTCCGCAAGGTCGTCGGTGAGTTGGGTGCGTCGCTCCAGGGCCACCCGCTGGCCGAGCAGGCGCGGTACCGCTTGCAGAAGTGGAACGACCCGGTCAAGAAGCTCGAACGCAAGCGCAAGCGCACCAACGCCGTGCTCACGTTCTGGCTGGCGCTGATCACGATCTTCGGCACCCTCGCCGTCTTCGGCTTCACCGGCGTGCTCGGCACGTGGGCGGCGGTCGGCGGCACGATCGGCGCGGCCGTGCCCGGTCTGCTCGCCGTGCGCAGCGGGTTCAAGCTGCGCGAGCTGGGCGCGGCCCGGCAACGCCTGGCGTTGTCGCCGCCGCCTCCACCGCGCCCGCCGCTGCCGGCGCACATCTCCGCCGCACGCGCTCCGATGGAGAAGCTGCACAGCGCGGAGGACGCGATGGCCGAGCTGCTGCGCCAGCTCGACTCGCCCGCGTTGACGACGATGCCCACCGAGTCGGTCGAGCACGCCCGCCAGACCGCCCAGGAGGCCTCCTGGGCCATCCGTGCGGTGTCCGGGCAGCTGCAGGCGGTGGAACGCGCTCGTGACACGGCGCCGCACCTGGAGCGCGCGGCGTTGGTGGAGGGCGTGCGGGTGCTCAGCGCCCAGCTGGCGGATGGCGTGGACCGCTACTGCGCGTTGGTGGCGGAGGCCGGCAAGGCGCTGGCGGTGAGCACCCAGTTCCAGGACCCGCGTGCGGTGCTGGACGACGCCACGGACCACCTGGCAGGTCTCGCATCCGCGATGCGCGACGTATCGGGCTATTCAGCGCACTGAAATGTAACTGTCTGTGATCACGTGCGCCTATTCGGCGGGTCTTTCTGGAGATCTTTAGGGCAATCGTGTGATTATCAGACCGTTATCTAGCCGTAGCCACTACATGGCGTGGCAGGATTCCGGGGTCGGTCTGCGGGAAGACCGGCTGAATTGCCGGGAGGCAGTGCGTTGGCTTTGTGGACCGTGCACGGGGACGGTCGGATCACCGACAGTGACACCGTCGCACCCCAGGAACGGGTGAGCTGGCCCCTCACCATCGGGTTCGGCGTGCAGCACCTGGTCGCCATGTTCGGCGCGACCGTGCTCGTCCCCACCGCCACCGGTCTGCCCGTCGCCACCACGCTGCTGTTCTCCGGCCTGGGCACGCTGCTGTTCCTGGTGATCACCAAGAACCGCGTCCCGAGCTACCTGGGTTCGTCCTTCGCCTTCGTGGCGCCGCTGGTGGCCGCCCGCGAACAGGGCATCGCCGCCCAGCTCGGCGGTGTCGTCGCCGCCGGTCTGCTCGTGATCGTCGTCGGCATCGCGGTCAAGGCGCTCGGTGTGCGGCTGCTGGAGTCGGTCATGCCGCCGGTCGTGACCGGCGCCGTCGTGATCATCATCGGCCTGAACCTCTCGCACCAGGCCACGTCGAACTTCGCCGAGCAGCCCCTGCTCGCCGCCATCACGACCGCGGTGATCCTGCTGGCCGGCGTGCTCGGCCGCGGCCTGCTGTTCCGGTTCTCGGTCCTGCTGGGCTTCGTGGCCGTCTGGGCGGGCGGCCTGCTGGCGGGGGAGGTCCCCCAGGCCAAGTTCACCGCCCTGCGCGAGGCGGCGTGGGTCGGCCTGCCGCAGCTGCACCAGCCCGAGCTGCGGCCGTCCGTGGTGCTGCTGATGCTGCCCGTGGTGATCGTGCTGGTGGCGGAGGTCGTCGGGCACGTGAAGGCGGTCGCGGCGCTGACCGGCCGCAACCTCGACGGCAGCGCGGGTGACGCGATCATCGCGAACGGACTGTCGACGGCCCTGTCCGGCCTGGGCGGTGGTGTCGGGACGACGACGTACTCCGAGAACATCGGCGTGATGGCCGTGACCCGCGTCTACACGACCGCGGCGTTCGCCTTCGCCGGCATCTTCGCCGCGGCGCTGGCGTTCTCACCGAAGGCCATCGCGCTGTTCGGCACCATCCCGCCGGGTGTGCTCGGCGGCTGCACGCTGATCCTCTACGGACTGATCGTGCTGATCGGCGTGCGGATCTGGATGGACCGCGGCGTCGACCTGTCGAACCCGGCGAACGCGATGGTCGGCGGCGCGGCGCTGGTGGCGGGCGTCGGCGACCTGACCATCGAGATCGGCGACCTGGAGATGGGCGGCATGGTGTGGGGCTCGCTGCTCGTCGTGATCCTGCACCCGGTCATGCGCTGGCTCGGCGCCGCGCGGAGCAGCTAGCCGCCTGCTCCACTTCGGACCGTCTCCTGCTTCCGCCGTGCGGAAGGAGTTCGGTCCGTCCGAGCTGGACAGTCGCGTTCGGACGCGCTCAGCGCAGCGCCCGGTTGATCCTCGACACGAGCCCCGGTCCCTCGTAGATGAACCCGGTGTAGATCTGCACGAGGCTCGCGCCCGCGTCGATCATGCGCTTGGCGTCGTCCGCGGTCGCGATGCCGCCGACACCGATGACCGGCAGGTCGCTGTTCTTGGTGATGAAGCGGACCACGTCGTTCGCGCGCCGGGTGAGCGGCCTGCCGCTGAGACCGCCGGTCTCGTCCCGATGGGTGCTCTTCAGGCCCTCACGGCTGAGGGTGGTGTTCGTGGCGATGAGGCCCTTGATGCCGTTGTCCACGCACACCTGCACGACCTCGGCGATGGCGTCGTCTGTGAGGTCCGGCGCGATCTTGACCAGCATCGGCTTGTCCGTGGCGCGCGTCAGTTCGCCGACGAGCTCGGTGAGCGCGCCCTTGTCCTGGAGGCTGCGCAGACCGGGGGTGTTGGGGGAGCTGACGTTGATCGCGTAGTAGTCGCCGTGGTCCTTCAGGGCGTTCAGCGAACTCAGGTAGTCCTGCACGGCGTCCTCGACCGGCGTGATCTTGGACTTTCCGAGGCTGATGCCCAGCGGAGCCTTCAGCGGCGTCCTGGCGAGCTTCGCGGCAAGCGCTTGCGCACCCGCGTTGTTGAAGCCCATCCGGTTGATGATCGCCTCGTCCTCGCGCAGGCGGAACAGGCGCGGCTTCGGGTTG
>JASLAV010000779.1 GCA_030146905.1 Lentzea sp.
CATGGACTTCGACGTCATCGTCATCGGTGGTGGCCCCGTAGGTGAGAACGTGGCCTGGCGGACGGCCGCGGGTGGCCTGTCCACCGCCATGATCGAGAAGGAGCTGGTCGGCGGCGAGTGCTCGTACTGGGCGTGCATGCCTTCGAAGGCGTTGCTGCGGCCCGGTCACGCGCTCGCGGCCGCCCGGCGCGTGCAGGGCGTGAACGCGGGGTCGCTCGACCCGAAGGAGGTGCTCGCGCGGCGCACCGGCTTCACCTCCAACTGGGACGACTCCGGCCAGGTGAAGTGGGCCGAGTCGGAGAACATCCACGTCATCCGCGGTGAGGGCGAGGTCACCGGCGAGCGCGAGGTCACCGTCGGCGGCGAGGTGCACCGCGCTCGTCAGGCCGTGGTCGTGTGCACCGGCAGCGTGCCGAAGATGCCGCCGCTGGAAGGCATCGCCGACACTCCCGTGTGGACTTCCCGTGAGGCGACGTCGGCGCGTGAGGTGCCGGACTCGCTCGTCGTGCTCGGTGGCGGCGTGGTCGGCGTCGAGATGGCGCAGGCGTGGGCGCGGCTCGGGTCGAAGGTGAAGCTGGTCGTGTCCGGTGACCGGCCGCTGCCGAAGATGGAGGAGTTCGTCGGGCCGCTGGTCCTCGAAGGCCTCCGGGAGGACGGCGTCGAGGTGCTCCTCAACGGGCGCGCGTCGTCGATCAAGCCGGGCGAGCTGACGTTGCAGGACGGCAGGGTCGTGACGGGGTCCGAGATCCTCATCGCGACGGGGCGCGTGCCGGCGACCAAGGACGGCAAGCCGCTGACCATCGACGACACCTGCTTGGTGTCCGGTGTGGACGGACGGTGGCTGTACGCGGCGGGTGACGTCACCGGCCGCGCGTTGCTGACGCACCAGGGCAAGTACCAGGCGCGGGCGGCGGGAACGGCGATCCTGCAGCGGTCGCGCGGGTCCGAGCCCCAGCCGTGGTCGGCCGGTCAGGCGAACGCGGACCACGTCGCGGTGCCGCAGGTCGTGTTCACGGACCCCGAGGTGGCGTTCGTCGGGCACACCGCGGCGGAGGCGCGGGCAGCGGGTCGTGACATCAGGGTCGTCGACCTCGACATCGCGGTCGCCGGCTCGTCGCTGCACGCCGACGGCTACAAGGGCAAGACGCGGATGGTCGTGGACGAACGCACGCGGACGCTGGTCGGCGTCACGTTCGTCGGTCAGGACGTCGCCGAGCTGCTGCACTCGGCCACCGTCGCCATCGTCGGCGAGGTCACCGTGGACCGGCTGTGGCACGCGGTGCCGTCGTACCCGACGATCAGCGAGGTCTGGCTGAGGCTGCTGGAGTCCTACGGGCTCTGAGGCGGCTCCAGCACCGATCCGAGCATGCCGGTGAGCAGTTCGTTCGCCGTGCCGACCACGTACGCGCGGTCGTCCTCGTCGACGCGTTCGGCGAGCTTGAACAGCGCGTCCGCAGTCTGCACGGCGATGCGGAAGGTCAGCATGACCGGGGCGTCGCCGTGCGCGCCGAACCGGGCGACGAACAGCTCGGCGAGGCGTTCGGCCATGAGCTCGTACTGGTCGACGCTCGAGTCGAGGCGGTGGCTGTCGAGCATGTCGCTGAACCGCACCCGCCCGAAGCCGGGGATCTCGACCAGCATCCGCGTGTAGACCGCGACGACCTGCTTCATGGCCTCGTGCCAGGTGTCCGCGATCCGATCGGTCGCGAACAGTTCCTCGATCTCGAGAAGACAGGTCTCCATACCGCGAAGTGCCAGAGCGTGCACAACGGATCTCTTATCCGGGAAGTACTGATAGAAAGAGCCAATGGGCACTCCGGCGACTTCGACGATGCGCGCCGTGGTGATGTCGTCGTAGTCGTATTCGTTCAGCAGGCTCGCGCAAGCGCCCAGGATCGCGGAGACGGTGGCCGCGCCGCGCTGTTGCACGGGCTGCCGGCGCATCACCCTGGCCAACCTGCCCTTTGCCGGATTTTCATGCACGCCGACATCTTTATCCATAAAACCGCACAAGCCCAGCACAGGTTGCCGACAGTGTCAGCCGGGATCTCCCCGTCGTTTGCGGCGCACCACCCAGCCGAAGTCCACGAGGCAGACGACGGCGAGTAGCAGGAGCAGGACGCCGAGCCAAACGAGATCAGCTCGCAGCGCCAGCCAGCCGGCGACCGAGTTGAAGACCAGGCCGAATCCGGCGAGCCACAGCCGCAACGTCAGCGCGCTGCGCGGTGGCGCCGGGGGTGGCAGGTAGTCGCTCACCTCATCCGGTTTCCCTCAGCAGCGGCGTCTCAACCCGTCGCAACGGCCGCGGCGGCTTCGTCACGTACGGCTTCACCAGACGCGTCACGGCGATGCCGGGGGCGATCAGGGGCACCACGGCTGTCAGCACGGCGGCCGTGATCCCCGCCCGCACGACGTCCTTGGGCATGATCGCGACGCGGTCCACGACGAACGCGCGCCGTCCGGTCACCGACACGGCGGCCAGGACCACCAGGAACACCACCATGCTGAGCATCGCGCGCTGCACCGCGTGCTCGTAACCAGCGGCTTCTCCCGCGACCATGACCGCAAGCCACCCGGTGAGCGCGGGCAACTGGCCCTGTTCGGTGGTGGCGGCCCAGCACAGGCCGCCGAGCGTCGCGAGCCACGCGAGGACGTCGGCGCGCTGCTGAGCCCATAGGGAAGCCGAATCGAGCGGAATGCCGGTCCAGGCGAGCACACCGAGCGGACTCGGCGGATCTTCCGCCAGCTGGCCGAGCACCCAGGCGAGTGTCCACGCCGACATCCCGACCGCGACGACGAGCTGCCACCCTGGCCGGCGCACCACGCAGAGGGCGAGCCGGACGAAGTTCCCACGCGTCATACCCTCACCTTGCCGTGATCAGGTGGTTCGTGGAGAAACGTCACCCCAACGCTCACCCTGTCGGCCCTCGTCCGAGTGCGTTCATCACGCAGCGCTATCCACGATCGGGGGACAGATCTTTCCTATGCTGAGTTCATGAGCATCGATCAGCTTCTGCGTCTTCCCAGCTACCTGATGCTCCAGCTCGTGCGGGAGGCGCGCCGGATCGGGCGAGCCGATCCGCGCGGGCCCCACCTGACCGTGCTCGCGCACCTCGACGAGCAGGAAGCCGTGGCGCAGAAGCGGATCAGCGACAGCGTGCGGATGGACCCCAGTGACCTCGTGTCGGTCCTGGACGACCTGGAGAGGCTCGGGTTCGCGCAGCGCAGGAGGGACGAGCGGGACCGGCGGCGGTTCACGGTCTCGATCACCGACGCGGGCAGGCAGGCCCTGCGGGAGCAGCTGGAAGCGGCTCGG
>JASLAV010000892.1 GCA_030146905.1 Lentzea sp.
GCCGGCGCTGTAGGCGATCAGGGGCCCGGTGAGCGCGAGCGCGATCTCCGTGAGGATCTGGAAGACCGCGTGCCAGCGCGCCGCGCGGAACCCGAAGCTGATGGTGGTGACGAAAGCCCGCCAGGTGTCACGCATCGGTGCCTCCTCCCGTCGGCTGGAAGCGCTCCGCCTGCAGGCGGAACAGGTGGGCGTAGCGGCCGTCGCGATCGATCAGCTCGTCGTGGCCGCCGGCCTCGATGACGCGGCCGTCGGACACGACCACGATCCGGTCCGCGCGCCGCACGGTGGAGAAGCGGTGCGAGATGATGATCGTGGTGAGCCCCTGGGTGAGGTCCAGGAACCGTTCGTACAGCTCGGCTTCCGCCCGCACGTCGAGTGCCGCCGCGGGCTCGTCGAGCACGAGGACCTTGGCGCCCGCCTCGACGGCGAACATCGCGCGGGCGAGTGCGACGCGCTGCCACTGCCCGCCGGACAGGTCGACGCCCTCGGTGTAGGTCTGCGACAGGACCGTGTCCCAGCCTTTCGGCAACGACTCGATCAGGTCGCCGATCCCGGCCCGTTCGGCGGCGCGGCGCAGCATGTCCTCGTCACCGGCGTGCTCGACGGCGCCGAGGCCGATGTTGTCGCGCACCGGCAGGTGGTAGCGGGTGAAGTCCTGGAACAGCACCGCGACCCGCCTGCGCCACTGCTCGGGGTCGAGGCCGGCGAGGTCCGCGCCGTCGACGCTGATCTTACCGCCGGTGGGTTCGTAGAAACCGGCGAGCAGCTTCACGAGCGAGGTCTTGCCCGCGCCGTTGTCACCGACGATCGCCAGTGACTGCCCGGCCGGGATCACCAGGTCCAGACCGTTCAGGACGTCACGTTCGCCGCTGGGATATCGGAACGACACCCCGTCGTAGCGGATCTCCTGCGAGGGGACGTCCGCACTGACCGGGAGCCCCGACTGCGGTGGCGCGCCGTCGGCGAGCCGCTTCTCCAGCGAGAGGAGCTTCGGCACGGTGACGGCGGCGTTCGACAGGTACAGGTGCTCGTCGCCGACCGCGTACTCGTTGGCGTTGGCCAGTGCCTCCACGAACACGGCGAGGGCGGCGAGCGTCAGGTCGCCCTGCACCGCCGCGTAGGCCAGCAGGCCGTAGGAGAGCACGTTGATGACCAGGATCGCGGACGCGGAGCCGATCACCATGCCGGGCCGGGGGCGGCGTGCCTTGCGGATCGGGCCGATCCCCGCCTGCCACAGCGTGTCGAACCGCGTGACGAGCCAGTCGAGGGCGCCCCAGAGGCGCACCTCCTTGGCCGGGCCCGGATCGAGCGCGAGGTCCCTGGCGTACTCGGCCTGGCGGAGCTGGGCGCTCTGCCCGAACCCCTCCTCGCCGACCCGCAGGTAGTCGCGCTGCATCCGGTAGACGATGATCGGCCAGATCACGAGCCACGCCAGGCCGAGCCACCAGTGGAACCAGGTGAGCACGGCCGCCGAGCCGATGGCCCGCAGCCACGACGTGAGCACCTCGGGCAGGGCCTCGACGGTCTGGCCCGGCCGGTGCGCGCTCATGCCGAGACCCCGCACGATGCGGACCTCGTCGAGCACGTCGGAGTCCTCGAGGTGAGCGATGCCCCTGGGCTTGCCGAGCGCGGTGAGGACGGTCTCCTGCAGGTACCGGTCGAGGTCGCGGCCGAGCGTGGACACCGCCGCCCGCAGCAGCGGGGACGTCAGGCGCTCGAGCAGGATCGTGATCGCGACCGCGACCAGCAGGGTGCCCACCCGGCCGGCGGCGGCCGAGTCCGCACCGTCGCGCGCGGCGTCGGGGATGGCACCGATCAGCAGACCGGTGAGGACGGCGATCCCGATGGGCAGGACCGCGCCCACCACCACGCCGCCCGCCAGGAGCACCGTGCGCGGCCGGCTGACCCGTGGCAGGACCCGGAGAACGGCGAGGATGCCCTTGGCGGTGGGCGGGAGGCTGTGGAGCGGGTTCGGCATGACTTCCGTATCCGTCAGATGAGGCGTGCGGTCGCCGAGGCGCGCCGCTCGTGGGACTTCCGCAGGTCGGTCGTGATGCTGACCCGCTTGAGCCAGCGGTCCGTGCCGTCGTACCGGGCCTGGAACGCCTGCCTGCCGTGCGCGAGGCGGTGGTTGTTGATGATGAGGACGTCACCCGGCTCCAGGGCGACGTCCAGGCAGGACGCCTCCAGCAGATCGCTGACCGCCTGCAGGGCCTCGCGTGCGGCGGGGTCCTTGGGCGTCTCCATGAAGTACGGGTCGATGCGGATGTACGGGTGCTCGCGCGATCCGTAGAGGACGGCGACGCGGTTGTCGTCGGCCTTCATCTCGGCGATCTCCGAGAACTCGGCCTCGACGCCCTTGGTCTCGTTGTGCTTGGCCAGGTGCGAGTCGTCGGGCCGGATGAGGAAGTTCGGCTCGTGCAACAGCTCGAGGTGCTTGGCGTCGAGCGAGCGCAGGTCGGGCTCGGACACGATCGTCGCGACCCGGTCGGGGTTGCGCAGGCACTCCAGCAGCAGGTAGTCGGCGCGCCACGGGTGGAACGCGTCC
>JASLAV010000958.1 GCA_030146905.1 Lentzea sp.
GGCAGGCTCGCGGACAACGCCGTGATCCCGTTGTCCAAGACCAACCGCAACCCCGAGGTCGAAGAGGTCTTCGGCGCGTTGTCGATGCTGCTCAACGGCGGTGGTGTCGCGCAGCTGCAGAACATCACCAAGGAGCTCAACGCCGCGATGGAGGGCAACGAGCAGGAGATCCGCTCGTTGCTGGGCAACCTGAACACGTTCGTCGGGGAGCTCGACAAGCACAAGGCGGAGATCGTCCGCGCGCTCGACTCGATCAACCGGCTCGCCGGGACGCTGGCGCAGCAGCGCGAGAAGATCGCGGTGGCACTGACGGACCTGGAGCCGGGCCTGCGGGTGCTCGCCGAGCAGCGCACCCAGCTCGTGACGCTGCTGAAGTCGCTGACCACCCTGTCCGGCGTCGCGACCGACACGGTGAACAGGAGCCGCGACGACATCGTGGCCGACCTGAAGGCGTTGCAGCCGACGCTGACGAAGCTCGCAGAGTCGGGGCAGAACCTGCCGAAGTCGCTGGAGCTGCTGCTGACCTACCCGTTCCCGGACGAGGCGCTCGACGGCATCAAGGGCGACTACACCAACGCGTTCATCGACCTCGACCTGAACCTGGGCACGATCCTCGAGAACCTCGGGCGGTCGCGGCAGTCGCCGATCGACTCGCTGCTGCCCAGCCAGGGCACGCCGCTGCCGATGCCGAACATCCCGCTGCCGAACCCGGGGCAGGGCACCGGGTCGGGGCTGGGCGACCTGCTCGGCGGTCTGCTGGGAGGTGGGCGCAAATGATCCTCCGGTCGACGAAGGTCAAGATCGTCGCATTCGTGCTGGTCGCGCTGCTGGGCATCTCGTACGTCAGCGCGACCTACATCGGTCTGTTCAAGTCGGCGTCGACGGTCGTGACGATGCAGCTCGCCGACTCCGGCGGCATCTTCACCAACGCCGAGGTCACCTACCGCGGCGTCACGATCGGCCGCGTCGGGCAGCTGCGGCTGACCTCGGACGGCATCGAGGTCGACCTGGAGCTGGACGCGGACGCGCCGCGCGTGCCGGCGGCGACCGAGGCCGTCGTGGCCAACCGGTCGGCGGTCGGCGAGCAGTTCGTGGACCTGCGTCCGAAGACCGGCGACGGCCCGTACCTGGAGGCCGGCTCCGTCATCCCGCGGTCGGCGACCAAGACGCCACCGCCGGTCGACGGGCTGCTGTCGAACCTGGACGCGTTCGCGTCGTCGGTGCCCACGGACTCGCTGAGGACCGTCGTCGACGAGCTGCACACCGCGTTCAACGGCACCGGCGGCGACCTGCAGCTGCTGATCGACAACACCGCGGCGTTCACCAAGGCCGCGAAGGAGCACCTGCCGCAGACGACGCAGCTCCTGCAGGACGGCAGGATCGTGCTGGCCACGCAGGCAGCGCAGGGCGGCGCCATCCGGTCGTTCAGCGGCGACCTGCGGTTGCTCGCCGAGCAGCTGAAGGCCTCCGACGGCGACCTGCGGCGGCTGATCGTCGCGGTGCCGCCGGCGTCGGAGCAGGTCTCGGCGTTGCTGAAGGAGAGCGGGCCGAACCTCGGTGTGGTCTTCGCGAACCTGCTGACCACGTCGAACATCCTCGTGACCAGGCGCGACGGCCTGGAGCAGCTCGCGGTGACGTACCCGATCGCCGTCGGCGGTGGCTTCACCGTGGCGCCGGGGGACGGCACGGCGCACTTCGGGCTCGCGCTGAACGTCTTCGACCCGATGCCGTGCACCGTCGGGTACGAGGGCACGACCATCCGGCAGGGCAACGACACGTCGGCGGCACCGCTGAACACGCAGGCGTACTGCGCTCTGGCGCGCGGGTCGGCGACGTCGGTGCGAGGCTCGCAGAACGCGCCCTACGGCGGAACGCCGACCACGCCGGTCGGCAACGCGACGACGCAGCCGGGCCAGGAGCCGACGGGGCAGCAGGCGGTGCCGGAGGTGCCGCTGCTGACGTCGCTGGGCCAGCTGCTCGGTTTGCCAGAGGGGAAGAAGTAGTGCGGATCTTCACGGTGGTCGCCGCCGTACTGGCGGTGCTGGCGTTCGGGTACGCCGCGTACTCCGGCGTGGCCTGGTACTCGGCGTCGCACTCGTCGGAGTCGGAGTTCGCCACGGCCCGCGACGAGGCCCTGCGCTCCGGCCAGGTCGGCATCACGAACTTCCTGACCCTGGACTACCGCAAGGTCGACGAGGACCTGCAGCGCTGGCTCAACTCGTCCACCGGCGACCTGCGCGCCGAGATCGACAAGGACAAGGACTCGCGCAAGAAGCAGCTGGTCGACGCCAAGTCCGTGACGACGTCGAAGGTCCTCGACTCCGCGATCACCGAGCTGGACGACCGCACCGGCACCGCGTCGATGATCGCCGTCGTCGAGAGCACCGTGACGCCGGACGGCGGCCAGAAGGTCACCAAGATCAACCGGTACCTGACCAAGCTCACCCGCACCGAGGACGGCTGGAAGCTGAGCCAGCTGGGCCCGCTGCGGGCGGGCGTCTGATTGGACGAGTGCACGTGCCCCCATCCCGCCGCCGCCCCATCCCCACGCCACAGGCAGGAGGCCGCCCGAAGGTCGCGGGCCTGAACCGGCGCCCGGCCGTGCCTGCGGCCGAGGCCGCACCGCCGCCCGCCGAGGTGGCGCCGGAACCGGTGGCCGAGGAGCCCGCGGCCGTCGAAGAGGTCGAGGCGGTCGAGGCGGTCGGGCGGGAGCCGGAGTCGCTGAAGCCGGAGGCCCCTGCCGAGGAGTCTTCCGTCGAGGAGGCCCGCGCTGATGAGGCCTCTGCCGACGAGCTGGATCCGGTGGAGCCCGTTCCGGTGGCGTCGGCTCCCGCGGAGTCCGCCGACGAGAAGCCCGCCGGGGTGAAGGCCGCCGGGGTGAAGGCCGCCGAGCCGCTCACGTCGAAGTCCGGCTGGATGCTCCCGGTGGCCCTGCTGGTCGTGGCGGTGCTGCTCGGCGGGCTGGGCACGTTCTTCCTCGCGAAGTCGCGCGCGGTGTCCTACGACGCCGCCCTG
>JASLAV010000711.1 GCA_030146905.1 Lentzea sp.
GTGAGGAACGTGGTCAGCTCGTCGGTCCACCCGACCACCCGCACGGGCAGGAGTTCGGAGACCCACGTGCGGGCGGCCGTCATCAGGGAGGTGTCGGTCTGGAGGCGGACGCGCCCCAGGTGTTCCAGCAGGTCGTCGCGCAGGTGGTCGAACGGGCCGGGAGCGGTCGGGTGGGCGGTGAGCAGGTAGCCCAGGTAGGCCTCGTAGAGCTCGTACTGGTTGTCCGGTAGCGGACGGTCGCCGGACTTCTCGAAGATGATCGCCGCGATGGTCGCCAAGAGGGGGACGCGGACCAGTTCGTCCAGGTGCGCGGCCTGGAGCTGGCGGACGAACCGGTCGGCCTCGCCGGGGCTGTCGTCGAACCAGCTGCCCGCGAACCGGCGCAGCGCTTCCTCGTCGAACGGTTGCAGTTCGTACCGTGCGGCGGACACGCGCTGGAGCGGTGCGAGGATCGAGCCCTCGATCGGCCTGGTGGTCACCACGACGCGGTAGGGCGAACCCGGTGCGGCGCACCCCTCCAGCACGTGCAGCAGCCGGCTCTGGTGCACCGGGTCGGCGACCTCGTCCAAACCGTCGATCAGCAGCAGCCACCGGCAGTTGGCCACCCGCTCCGACACCTGCGCCGGACTGACCTCGGACCACAGCAGCGAGCCGTAGTCGGCGGCGATGCTGTCCACCAGCGCCTTCGGGAGCGGCAGGTCGAGGCGGGTGGCCAGCTCGCGAGCCGAGAGCCGCAGGGGCACCACGGGTTCGGCCAACGGTGCCGGGGCGTCGCCGCCGAACCACTTCGCGGCGATCTCACCCGCGAGCCGGAGGGAGAGCGTTGACTTGCCCTGCCCCGGACCGCCGGTCACCAGCACGTGCTCGTCGTCGTCCAACGCCTGCTGCACCGTGCGGGCCGGTGGCCGGACGGTCAGCCGCGGCTTCGGGGCGGCCCGTTCGCGCAGCAGGCCGCGCTCGTCCAGCTCCGGTTCCACGCGGTGCTGCTCGTCGTGCGCGTCCTCGGTCCCGGTCCCCAGTTCCTGGCGGACGTAAACCGTGTCCAACGACGGCTTGCGCGCGCCGGGCAGGTGGTACGGCAGCTCGCGGGCCGCGCCTTCCTGCGCCCGGAGCAGCGACCGCACCTCGGCGGGCAGGACGGGTAACGACGACCAGTCGTCGGGAGCCTCCCGGCGGCTCGACCTCTCGGCTCCGCGCCGTTCCTCGCGGCCGTCCCACGCCGCTTTCCACAGCCGGACCGCCCGTTCCCGATCCATGGCCAACGCGGTGATCAGCGCGTCCAGGGCTTGTCGGCTCGGCAGGTAGCGACCCCCGCACACCTCGGACACCTTGGAGCGGGACAGGCCCACGCGCTGCGCGACCCAGTCCTGGGTGACGCGGGCGGCGGCACGGTGCCGCTCGACCTCGGCCGCGAAGGCTCGTTCCTGCGCAGAAGACTCCACTCGTCACCCCTCGGCGTGTCCCCGGCCGTGTCCCGGAAACGTCCCTGCGCTGTCGGGACGTCCTCCGGTCGACCCACGCTAGCGGCAACCGAGATCACCGGACGGGTGGAAAGGGGACGACATGACGAACGAGCTGTCGATCACCGCAATCATGTGGTTCGCCGTGTGCGTCCTGCTCTCAGGGCAGACGGTCCTGCTCGTCGTGCTGTGCCGCGCGCTGCGCCCCGCCACGTCGCCCGTCACCGTCAACGTCGTCTCCGGGAGTGCCGAGGACGTCGTGCAGGCGGGCAGCATCGGACCGGGGTAGCTGCACGCCGTGATCTCGTCGACGCTCGTCGTGGGCGGCGGTGTGCTCTTGAGCTGGCGGTGGCGTTGGCTCAGCAGCCCGGACGAGCGGGCGATCACGGGAGTGGCGCCTCGTGGGGCGGCACGGGGCCACCCCACGAGGCGTCGTCACGCGTCAGTACACGAAGCACTCCGTGCTGCTGCCCGTGAAGCCCGCCGCGCGCACGTCGGCCGGGGCGAACGAGCCGGCGAACCGGCGCTCGACCTCGGCGCGCTCGGCGGCGTTCGGCAGTTCGTTGCGGCACGAGATCGGCGCGCTGGAGCCGGACATCAGGTCGGCGCACAGCCCGGTCCGCCGGTCCGGCAGGCCGAGGATGTGCCCGATCTCGTGCGTCGAGATCCGCGGCCGGTGGTAGCCCTGCTGGACGGCTTGGCGTCCCATGTAGACGGTGCCGTTGCCCAGCGACGACACGTAGGCCCGGGGCCAGCCGTTGTCCGCGAGGATGCGGATGTTGACCCCGGAGGTGCTGGTCCGGCGGGCCAGCTTGACGTTGGACACCGAGTTGTTCCAGTTCGTCGCGGCACGGTCCCAGTCCGCGACGAACTCCTGGGCCTGGCTCACGTCGTAGTACAGGGTGCGCACCAGAGCCTGCGGCTCCGCCGACGCGCTGGGTGCGGCCACCGCGACGAGCGGCAGCAGCAGGCCCAGCACGCCGGCGAGGACGCCAACGGCCTTTCGTACGAGCATGGTCGTCTCCTTGGGTACAGGGAAAGAGGGGAGCCGTGTGACAGGGGAGGCTTCCCGCCACCAACGAACCAGTCCGTAGCCGCTCGTCACCAGACCCATACGTAGGGTTGTGCGCGGAAGCCCGGCCGGCATTGCGCCGAACAGTCGTCGCGCCCGTGACCGGCCGGCTCGTAGCCTCCGCAGCACATGCACCGCTCGCCTTGACCGCGGCGCGTCCGGGGGGACACGTCTGCACACCGGCGGGGAGACCGAGCGGCTACGAGGGGGGACGCACCTTGTCCATCAGCACTGCCGCACGTCCACGTGCGGCCCGCAGACGTGCGCCGAGAACGGCTGTGGCGGCCGTGCTCGCCGTCGTCACCGCGTTAGGCGGCTCGTCGGCCTGGGCGCAGGAGACCACCGCCGAACCACCCGTCGAGACCACGACCACCACGACCACCACGCCCGGGACACCGGCGACGAGCCCGGCGGAGC
>JASLAV010001057.1 GCA_030146905.1 Lentzea sp.
ATCTACCGGCACTTCCCGACGCGTGCCGATCTCGTCGTGGCCGTCTACCGCCACCAGGTCGACGCGTGCGCCGAGGCGGGACCCGCGCTGCTCGCGTCGGCGGAGTCGCCGTTCGCGGCGTTGCGGGACTGGGTGGACCTGTTCGTGGACTTCCTGGTGACCAAGCACGGCCTCGCCGCCGCGACCCGCAACGACCCGGAGGGCTTCGCCGCCCTGCACGCGTTGCTGGGCGGTCTCGTGCCGGTGCTCGCCGAGATCCTCGCCGCAGCCCGCGCGGCCGGCGAGATCACCCGGGAGATCCCCGCCTACCAGCTGCTCCGCGCGATCGGCGACATCTGCGCCGGCGCCGAGCGGACCGATCCGGACTACGACGCCCGCGTGACGATCGGGCTGCTGCTCGACGGGTGCCGCAGCCGGCCCCTGGAAGGGTGACCGGCCCTCAGCCAGGGCGCTCGGCGAGCCAGGTGCGCAGCTCGACCGACTTGACGTCGTCGAAGCCGGCGAGGATCTCGGACGCTTCCCCTGCGCAACGCCGGGCCTCGTCCTCGGAGCCGGGCCCGGACAGCTCGCGCGCCAGGTGCACCAGGTTCTTCGCCAGCTTCCAGCGGTCGCCCAGCTGCCGGTGGGTGGCGGCGGCCGTGCGGAAGAAGTCGACGGCGTCCTCGGCCCGCCCGAGAGCGGCGTAGGTCAGTCCGGCGCCCTCGACGGCCATCGCCTCCCGGCTGCGGTCGCCGTTGTGACGGCAGATGACCGCCGCGGCCTGGAACGACACCAGGGCCGAGCCGGGCTCGCCCGCGGCCCGCTGGGCCTTGCCGAGGTACAGCAGGGCCGTCGCCTCCCACAGGCGGTTGGACATCTCGCGGCTGATGGCGACGGCTTCGGTCGCGATGGCCAACGCCTCGTCCACCTCGCCGCGCCGGCCCGCCGAGGAGCTGATCGCGGTGAGCACCATGGACTCGTACAGGCGGCTGCCGAGCTCGCGGAAGATCGCCAGGGACCGCGTCAGGTGCCCGTCCGCCTCGTCCAGGAGCCTGAGCTGGACGCAGGTGTAGCCGAGGCTGTACAGCACCGTCGCGAGCCATCTGCGGTCGGCCAGCTCACCGGTCGCAGCCCAGGCCGAGGAGAACGCGGTGTGCGCCCTGGTCAGGCGGTGCCGGAACAGGTGCACCCAGCCGAGCCCGTTCAACCCCTTCACGACGTTGGCCAGGTCGCCGAGCTCGCGGTACGTGGCGACCGCGGCGGTGTGGTGGGTGACGGCCTCGTCGAGGTCCATCGTCATCCGGGCGAGCCTGCCGAGGCTGTCGTGCATCACGGCCTGCTCCGCGCGCAAACCCAGTTCCCGCGCGCACTTCAGGCCGACGAGCGAGGTCGAACGCCAGTCGTTGAAGTGGTTGTAGGTGGCGTAGATCCGTTCCAGCGCCGCCGCCAGCCGCCAGGCCGTGAGCAGCTGGCCCGTGGCGGCGGCGGCCAGGACGGCGGCCTCCAGGTTCGGTTTCTCCTCGGTGTACCACCGGGCTGCCTCGTCGTGGCCGGGGAACCGCGGGAGCGGCTCTCCGGTTCCTGGCAGGTCGAAGAGCAACGTCGTGTCGTGCGCGAGGACGAGCGCGCAGCTGTACGTCATGCGCAGGTACCAGTCGCAGACCCGTTCGACGGCGGCGAGCTGCTCCTGCTGGGAGACCTCGGACTGCGCGCGGTCCACCGCGTACGCCCGCAGGAGGTCGTGGAAGCGGTACCGCTCGTACCCCGTCGTCTCCAGGAGACAGGCGCCCGCGAGGTGGTCCAGCGCGGAGCGCACCTGCCGCGGGTTCCCGCCCACCAGTGCCTCCGCGGCCTTCTCGCTGAAGTCGGCACCGGGGTGGAGGCCGAGCAGGCAGAAGACCGTCGCGGTGTGCTCCGGCAGCGCGCGGTAGGACCAGGCGAACACCGTGTGCACGGCGTAGGCCTCGTCGAGGTCACCAGTCGAGAGCGTGTTCCACAGCTCCGACTCGTCGCGCAGGCCCGCGATGAGCTTGCCCAGCGGCATGGCCGGACGGCTCGCGGCCCGTTCCGCCGCGATCCGCAGCGCCAGCGGGAGGTAGGCGCACAGGCGGGCGAGCTCGGCGACGTCGTCCGGTGCGTCGCCGCTGCGGTACTCCTGGATCGTCGTCGTCAGCAGGGCCACCGCCTCGGTCTCGGTGAGGGTCTCGAGCGTCCTGCGGCGGGCGCCGTGCCGGATCGCGAGACCCTGGAGGTGGCTGCGGCTGGTGATGATCGCGAGGCTG
Source organism: Lentzea sp. (assembly GCA_030146905.1). The sequence goes on from JASLAV010001057.1 coordinate 2,262, forward strand.
TGGCCGGAACCCGGGATCAACGGGCGGACCTGCGTGGTGCCGGCCGCGTTGTCGAGGATGACCAGCATCCGCCGGTCGGCCAGCGTGGAGCGGTAGAGGCTCGACTTCTCCTCCACCTCGGCGGGGACGGCGGCCGCCGGTACGCCGAGCGCGAGCAGGAACCGCTCCAGCGCCTCGTCGGGGGAGACGGGCACGCCGGGGTCGTAGCCCCGCAGGTTGATGTAGAGCTGGCCGTCGGGGAACTGGTCCCTGGTGCGGTGGGCCCAGTGCAGGGCCAGCGACGTCTTCCCGACGCCCGCGGTCCCGGAGATCACGTAGACCACCAGGTTCTCGTCGTCGACGAGGAGCTCGTCGAGGGCGGCGAGCTCGGAGATCCGGTTCACGAACCCCCGCACGCCCCGCGGCAGCTGGAGGGGACGGTTGCCGCGGCCACCGGTCCCGTAGTGGAAGTGGATCCCACCGGCGACGTCGCGCGCCTGCACGATCTCGCCGGAGTTGCCCTGCACCTCCGCGTGGTTGACGCCGGTGGCGCCGGCCTCCTCCGGGCTGTCCGGCATGTCAGCTCACCGCCGTGCGTCGGTCCGCGAGGTTCCGCACCGCGATCACCACTGGAACTCGCCGAGCAGTTCTCTGAGCTCCGCGTCGCCGGTCCGGGCGAGCGCCGTCGTGAGGGGCTCGCGAGCGGGCACACCGGGGCGGCCGGCATCGGTCCTGAGCCAGGACGGGACGTAGCCGAGCAGCAGAAGCGTCCGGTGACCCGCCTCGGCCGTGGACGGGGCGGTCCGGTGCCAGAGGCCGCCGTGGATGACGACCGCGTCTCCCGGTTCGAAGAAGAGCTCGACCTGACCCTCGCGATCGCCCCGGTCGCCCGGCGGGATCCGCAGGTCCGTGCGCAGGTGCGAGCCGGGCGGCACCACCAGCGCGCCCTCGTCGGCCGACACCCTGTCCAGGTAGATGGGGAGTGCAACTGGTGGGGGTGGCAGAAGAAGATCGGCTGGGGATCGGGGACGACCGGGAGGTGGTTGTGCCCCGGCACGGCGATTCCCGCCGTGCCGGGGTAGTGCAGGCGCGCTTCGAGGTCGACCCAGACCCGGGGGCCGAGGAGGGTGCGCGCGGTCGAGAGGACGGGTTCGAGGCGGAGCAACCGGTGGAACTCCACGTCCTTGTCGAGCAACCGGCGGAGGTAGATGCTGTCGTTCGGGACCCATTCGGCCTCCGGCATTCCCTCTTCGGCTCCGGCCAGAGAACGCACACACGTGCGTAATGTCTGCACCGCCGGCGCGGGAGGAAGTCCGCGGTGGTGGAGATAACCCCGCCGCACCAGATGATCGATTTCCGCGAGCCCGACACCGGTGGTGGCGGCGTGGAGCGGAAAACCCGCGGACTGGTCGTTGATCAGGAAGTCCGTGCGAACCGGCTGTTCGTCCACAGTCGATTCTCGCTTTCGGCGGCGAGCTCGGACAGTGGGAATGATCTGACCTTGAACTCCCGCCACGCCCTTCGCGCCGTCTCGAGGCGTTCCGGGTGCTCGTTGCGGTTGATGTAGAGCAGCTCGCCCTCGTCGTTGTAGCTGAGATCGACGACCACCGCGTCGTCGAACAACCAGGTGTCCGTGTGGAAGATGTCCGGCACGTCTTCGCGGTGGATGAAGCGGATGTCCTCGCCGGCCGCGCCGTTGACCGCGTAGTACCAGTCGATCTCGAACTGGAGGTAGGGGGTCAGCTCGCGGTCGATGATGTGGACCCGGCCCATGTACTTGCCTTCGGCCACGCACTTCCTGATGTTGGCGGCCCACTCGGCGTTGCGGTCGGCGGGCAACGGCTTGCCCGCGAGGTAGTGCGCGAGCTGCTCGCGCTCCTCCTCGACCCGGTAGACCGGCAGCGTCTCGATCCGGGTGGCGGACCTCGTGAAACTCGTGAAGAGCCTGCCGAACTGCTCTTTGCTCAGAATGATGTCCTCACCTCCCGGCTCGTCAGCGGTTGAATGCGCGTTCAAGGATGTAGCGCGGTATTTCCACCGCGCTCTCTCCGGGTGGCATCTCCAGTCCGGACTGGACGGAGTCCACGTCGAAACCCTGCACGACGATGGTGCCGTTCTCGGTTTCGTAGACCGCGGGGCAGGGACCGTTTCCGCAGCCGGATCCGCCGATCAGCCTGAGTTTCACGGCACTCCTCTCTGACGTGGCGGCGACGTGGTGCGAGGAGTTTGAATTCTGGCGATCGTTTGGGGCCGATACAACCGGCGCCACCCTGTTGACCACGATTCGTCAATAAGTGTCCAGGGTGGCGCGATGCCCAATGTCCATTCGCAGTCAGATTGGTGGTGTGTTCATCCGTCCGCGTCAAAACGGAGGCCCGGAAGGGTGAACAATCCAGGTGGTTGCGAATTGCCGGATCAGGGGCGGAGTTGGTCGACGGTCATCTTCAGGAAAGCCGACCAAGCACGTGCGGAGACCGGCACGTGAGTGGCGGGGGCCTTGCTGTCCCGGACACCGACGCCGTGACCCACTTCGACGCAGTTGTCGCCGTCGCCGCTATGACTGCTCTTGCGCCACTCGGTCATTGGAGACCCTCCAAGATGCTGTTGATCACCGCCCTCGATTGTTCCTCATCGAGAGCGATGGCAGCGAGGTCCTTCAGGATGTTCTCGTAGGTGTCGACGGTGTCCTTGTCGTCGAAGAAGAGGCAGCACTTGACGCTCTCGACGTAGACGACCGGCGGGTACTTCGGGAACTTCATCAGCCGGAAGTCGCCGGACACACCGGCGTGCACGCCGACCGACCTCGGGACGATCCGGATGCTGATGTACCTCCGCACCGATATCCGCAGCAGGTGGGCAAGCTGCTCCCGCCACACCTCCTCGCCGCCGACCGGTAGCCACAGCGCCTGCTCGTGCACGTAGAAGGTGAAGGTCCGGGTGTATTCGAGGATCGCCGCTCGGGCCACCCTCGCCGCGACCGTCGCTGAGACGTTCTCCGGCGAGACCGTTCGAGCCTTCGCGGTGACAGCCTCGACGTACTCGGGGATCTGGAGCAGGCCGGGCACGAGGACCATCGACCAGCACGTGATCTCGTCGGCGTCCTTCTCCTGGTTGATCAGCGTGCGGACCTGGTCGGGGACGCCGTCGTCCGGCACCTGGAGGTAGACGTTCCCCGTCTCGCGGAACAGCGCGAGCAGCTCGTCGCGTTCGTCGAGCGGTGCGCGGCAGTAGGCGAGCAGCTCGCGGACCTCCGCCTCGTCCACCCCGCCCTTGCCGCCGAGCATGTCGCAGACCTTGGCCTCCTGCCAGCCGAGCAGCTCGGCGAGCCTGCGCTGGGTCAGGCCGGTCCGTTCGACCACCTTCCTGACGCCGTTGCCGAACTCGCGGCCCACCACGCTGGACGATCTCTTGGGCATGGAGGAACGCTAGGAGTCCGAGTGGTCGCCTTCCATCGTTCAGCACCGAATGTGCCTGAAGGTGGGAGCGTTGGAGCGGCTCTAAGCAGGCATAAGGCACCGAAGTGGTGCCGTAGGCTGGTGAGGTGCTTTCCGACGAAGACATCGAACTGCGGGCACGCCTGCTGTCCGCGGCCGACCGGCACGGTCACACCAACATCGTCGTGAACCCGGACTCCGAGGGCTCGGGATACGTGTTCTCGGTCGGGGCCTGGCGGCGGTTCGGCATCGCGGAGGCCGTCGTGATCGGGCTGCCGCAGGGCATGGGGGAGAACCTGGTCAACGCCTACGTCAAGCGGGCCAGCGGCGGTGAGCGGTTCGTGCCCGGTCAGCTCTACCACGACTTCTTCGAGGGCGTGCCGATCACGTTCGAGCGGGTGTACAAGGGGTTCTACCCCGAGTTCTTCGGCAGCGCCTACCTGCTCTACGACGGGTCGGACTTCGCGGCCGTGCAGATCATCGTGCCCACGCCGCAGGGGCAGTGGCCGTGGGAGCCGGACGCGCCGGAGGGGTTCGGAGACCACCAGCTGATCCTCACCGAGAGCGGGCTGCCCGAGAGCTGGACGCCGGGGGTCACCGGGCCGTGAACGTCCGCATCGGACCGATCGGCCCCGGTCACGCCGGTGAGGTGATGACGCTCCAGCGCGCCGCGTACCTCCAGGAGGCCCGCCGGTACGGGGCGTGGGACCTGCCGCCGCTCGTCGAGACGCTCGACGGGATCCGCGACCACCTGGGTGACGGCACGCCCGCGCTCGGGGCGTTCGACGGGACCAGGCTCGTGGGGGCCGTGCGCAGCCGGGTCGACGGCGACCGGATGGAGGTCGCGCGGCTCTGCGTCGCGCCGGACGCGCAGGGCGGCGGGATCGGCAGGAAGCTGCTCCAGGCGATCAGCGCCGAGGCCCCGGAGGGCGTGGACGTCGTCTGGCTGTTCACCGGCGCCGAGAGCGACGACAACCTCGGGTTCTACGAGAGCGCCGGGTTCGTCCGGGCCGGCGAGCACGTGGACGCCGTGGGCATCAGGTGCGTCACCCTGGAGCAGAAGATCATCTGACGGGCCGTGACCACAACGTTGTCAGGAACCTGTTGTCCGGTGACGACGCCCCGACACCGGACAACGATCACCCTGTAGAAAGGGCCTCGCGGTCGTCGGTCCGGGGGGATCCGGAGACCGCTGCCGGGGGAGGAGCGCCCCGCCTCGCAGGAGGCGAGGGGGATGCGAAGCGGGGCGCTTCAAACTCGGGGCCTACGGCTTGCGCCCCAGCAGTCCTATCAGCCGCGTCTGGTCGTCGGCGTCATCCGCGACCGGAACGGGCGAATCGAACATGGACGAGCCACTCCACTCCTCGACGTTCGGCTCCACGTACCTCAGCACGGCCGACGCGAGATCCGGGTCGATCCGCTCGTCGGCGCCGATCGAGCGCGCCAGGTCCCACGCGTGCACGGCGAGGTCCGCGGTCATCTGCCAGCAGTACTCCTCGCCGCTGATCGTCCCGTACGACACGCTCACCGTCTTCGACAGCGCGGACGGTTCCAGCCACGCCTCGCGCGCCGCCGCGGCGGCCACGACCCAGGACACGAGCGGGTCGTCGCCCAGGTTGTCGTGGTCGAAGCGGTCGCCGACCTGCTCCACCGTGCAGCCGGCGAGCAGTTCGGGTGCCCAGAGCTGCTCGTGGACGAGATGGCCGACCAGGTCTCTGACGGACCACTCCCGGCAGGGGGTGCCGAGCGACCACTGCTCGGGCGCGATCTCGCGGACCCGCCGGTCGAACTCCGTCATCGCCACTCCGTGCGCCTGGATCAACTCCATCCCAGCAGTGCATCAAATCCTGCCCAGATGCGCACCCCGGCGTGAGAGTTGGGCCACTCGGACGCAACCCTGATTTCAAACAGTACGAGCGTTCGGCGTAATCTTCACCGAATCCGCCGTGACATCGTTGACACGAGAGGACGATGACGTGAGCGCTCCTAGCGCCAGCATCTCCGGCCAGGACAAGGGGTTCTTCGGACACCCGAGAGGCCTGTCCACGCTCTTCTTCACAGAGCTCTGGGAACGGTTCTCGTTCTACGGGATGAAGGCCATTCTCGGCCTCTACCTGTGGACAGCCGTGTCCGAGGGCGGCCTCGGCGTCGACAAGGCGCTCGCGCTGTCCGTCGTCGCCATCTACAGCACCGCGGTCTACATGTCCGGTGTCGCCGGCGGCTGGCTCGCCGACCGCGTCTGGGGCGGTCAGCGCTCGACGTTCTACGGCGGCGTGCTGATCATGTTGGGTCACATCGCGCTGGCGCTGCCGATCGGCATCACGGGCGTGTACCTCGGCCTCATCTTCATCGTCATCGGCACCGGCCTGCTCAAGCCGAACATCTCGACAGTCGTCGGCGGCCTCTCCGACCAGCACGACACGCGTCGCGACGCCGGCTTCACGGTCTTCTACATGGCGATCAACATCGGTGGTTTCGTGTCGCCGTTGATCACCGGCGCGCTGGCCGACGGCATCGGCTTCCACGCCGGGTTCGCCGTCGCCGCGGTCGGCATGGCGATCGGCCTGGTCCAGTACCGGATGGGCCGCAAGTACCTGCGCGGTTCCGCCGCGGTTCCGCCGAACCCGCTGCCCCCGCAGGAGAAGGGCCGCGTCTACGGCCTCATCGGCGGTGTCGCCGTCGCGATCGCCGCGCTGGGCGTCGTGGCGTACCAGCTGGGTGATGTCGAGGGCGTCATCCTGATGATCAGCATCATGTCGATCGTCCTGCCGATCGCGTACTTCACCGTGATGCTGCGCAGCAAGAAGACGCTGCCGGAGGAGAAGCCTCGCGTCATCGCGTACATCCCGCTGTTCATCGCCGCCGCGATGTTCTGGCTGATCTTCGAGCAGAGCGCGTCGGTCATCGCGGAGTTCGCCGACTCGCACGTCGACAACCACGTCTTCGGCTGGGAGTTCCCCGTCGCGTGGTTCCAGTCGATCAACCCGATCATGATCATCGCGCTGGCGCCGTTGTTCGCCCTGCTCTGGGTGAAGCTCAAGGACCGCGCGCCGTCCACGCCGCGCAAGTTCGCCGGTGCGCTGGTGCTCGTCGGCCTGTCGTTCGTGCTCATGTACTTCGCGAGCAACTCGGCTGCCGACGGCAAGGTCACGCCGCTGTGGCTCGTGGTGATGTTCCTGATCATGACCGCCGGTGAGCTCATGCTCTCGCCGGTCGGCCTGTCGGCGACGACGAAGCTCGCGCCCAAGGCGTTCGCCTCGCAGACGATGAGCCTGTGGTTCCTCGCGACCTCGGCCGGCACCGGTGTGGCCGCGCAGCTCGTGAAGTTCTACACGACGAGCCCGTCGGCGTACTTCCTCACGCTGGGCGGCGCCGCCGTGGTGCTCGGCGGTGCGCTGGCCGTCGCGGCTCCGGCGATCCGCAAGCTGATGGCCGGCGTCGAGTAGGACCTCGAACGAAGCGAGAGGGAGGCCCGTCGCGGCGGCGGTGCGGCGGGTCTCCCTCTCGCTTTCAAGGATGCACTACGCAGATGTGTCATTGGGGCACGAACATTGCTCCAGCCGGGTGAAGTAGAGCACTCACCGCAACAATTTTCGCCACGGGTCAACTCGGCTTCACGGCGAGTGACCGTTTGGTTTCGTTCGCACGCACCGGAAGTCGCAAGGCGCCACGGATCAGTTTCGACTTCCTCCGCGCCACGGGCCCGTCCTGCGCGAGGTCCGGGAACCGCTTGAACAGCTCGTGCAACGCGATCGCGCCCTCGATGCGGCTCAGGCCCGCGCCGATGCAGTAGTGGATGCCCGCGGAGAACGCGAGGTGCTCGCGCGCGTTGGACCGCGTCGGGTCGAACTCCAGCGGGTTGGTGAACACGCGC
>JASLAV010001098.1 GCA_030146905.1 Lentzea sp.
CTCGACGACGACCCCACACGCATCCACGACCTGCTCACCGGAACCACCGACCAACGCTGGCGCGCCACCCACCTGGCGCTGCGCCTGGATCCCGCCACCGGCATCCTCATCCCACTGATCGGCAACCCGGCGCCCCCAGTACGAGCCGACGCCGCCGCGCTGGCCGACCTGGTCGCCGACGGAGTCACCACCCCGCTCACCCTCACGACACTGAAGCACAGCCTCGCCGACCCAGGCACCCTCGCTGCGCGAACCGTCGCGCTCGTACTCCCCCACGTGGCACCCACGGACAACACCCGTGCGCTGCTGAACGACCTGAAAGATCACCCATCAGCCATCGTCCGGCACACCGCCAACACCGCACTCGGTTGTGAATCAGACTGAGACCTGCATCTTCGCCGACACACAGACGCGATGCGATAATTGATCATAGTCCAAAAAGGATTGAAAACAAGTAAACCCTGGAGTATCCAGACATTCGGCTCGCTTGCGTGATGGACGGGATATTCACGTCGCATCGAAGGTGGGCTGTGGCCCACCTGGACAGTGGGCGGAAGTTGTTGCTATGCTTGACTTATGCGGCACCGTGGCGGTGTCCGGGATGGGCTGAAGCCCACATGTGGGGGTTCAACAAGCCCTCTCGGACACATAATTCACCCCGCGAGATAATTCCAGGTCATCTGGAAGGTTCGCGGGGTGTTGTGTTTCCCGACACCGGTGCAAGCCGGCCTGGTGATCGCTGCTCGTGGGGTGTCTGCTGGCGCGGGGGCAGGAGCAGCGGGTGGCGTCCGGCTCGTTCCACGACCTGTCGGCCGCGGTCACGGCCGTGCCGGCCCGGTGGCGGGTACTCAGCTCCCCCGGCTCGGGATGCATCCCGCGACCGGGTGGTGCGGAGGGCGACGTGGAACCCGGTCTGCCGGTGCCGACGCTGGGGTGCTGCCGGGCGGATCGGTCGCCAGAGAGGCTGGTGCGGGGAGCGGGTTGTGTGAGCCGGTGCCTCGACTCGGCCCGCGGGCGCGTCGGGCTGATCCGCCGCCGAAGCCGTCGCACGACTCAAGGTCAGCAGGAGTTGTTCGCCTGCCTTTCCACGATGATCTCCGGCCCCGGGCCTGCCATGGACAGGCTGCGGTGCCAGGCGCCTGCGTGGTGTGCGCGCTTGCTCGCTGTTGCCGAGGTCGAGCAGAGCGACCCCGGCGGCGTCGCAGCGGAAGACGAGTCCACGTTCCTCGAGCAGCCGTGCGGTCTGCTCCGGGCCGGGGTTGTCGGCGATGCCCACGGCGGTGAGGTGTGCGGCGATACGGCCGAGCAGGTGATCCTCGCGCAGGTACAGGTTGCCCGGCGCACCCTCCGGTCGAGTACGGGCGCTGGTGTGACCGTGACGGCAGCGGTAGGCAGCCCGGCCGTGGGAGCGGTGCGAGTCCATCTTCCGCCCGCACGTTCCACACTGGAGGCGGCCCGCCAACAAGTACACGCACTCCCCGCCATCGGCGTCGGCACGGCGGGTGCTGTTCCTGGTGGCCTGGATGGTCTGGGCGGTGACGAAATCCTGCTCGGACACCAGCGGCACGTGGGCGATGCGGGTCGAGATCGCCCAGGCGTGCTGCTCGTTTCGGACACTGGTCCGTCGACCGCTCGGCGAGCGGCTGGCGCGGTCGGCGCTCGTGCGATTCCACACCTGGTAGCCGGTGTAGCGCGGATTGCCCAGGATCTCCACCACCGTACGCAGCGACCAACCCGCATCGACCTTATGCCGGTCGCGTTCCGCGTCCGCTCTCGACGGGCTGGGCACGGCCTGCTCGTTGAGGTGGCGGGCGATGCCCGCGGCACTGTGCCCGGCCAGACGCAGGAAGAAGATCAGCTTCACGGTGGGAGCGGTGGACGGGTCCGGTACGAGCCGCTGCCGCCGCACCCCGCGCCGCGCCAACGCCCGATTCGGGTGCGGACCGGCGTCGACCAGACGGTAGCCGTACGGCGGCCTGCCTGTGAGGTGCCAAAAGTCGGTCACACTGCCTGACCTGCGGGTTAGGCTGCTGTGGGTTCGTACTCGTTGATCAGGCCGCCGAGGACTGGTCGGCGACGTATCGACGTGCAGCCCGGCTCTGCGATCGGATGTTCCGGCCGTGGTGGCCTGAGTTGTCGGGCTTGGTGGGGTCGGTGGTGGTTGTAGTGGGACACGTAGCGCTGCAGCACCGGTCTCAGGTGGCGTTCGTTGAGGATGAGTAGTCGGTCGGTGACTTCGCGTCTGACGGTCCCGATGAACCGTTCGGCGTGACCGTTCGCTCGCGGACATTGTGGTGGGATCTTCACGACCTGGATACCGGCATCGGTAAGGACGGTATCGAACGAGGCGGTGAACTGGCCGGCGCGGTCTCGGATGAGAAACCGGAAGTCATCGGCCCGGTCGCCGAGGTCCATGAGCAGGTTGCGGGCTTGTTGGGTGGTCCAGGCCTCGTCGGGATTGGTGGTGGCGCCGAGGACGTGCACGTAGCGAGTGGCAACCTCGATCACGAAGAACACGTAGACGCGCTTGAGGGTGACCGCGCAGTCGACGTGGAAGAAATCGCAGGCCAACATGCCGGCGGCCTGAGCGAGGAGGAACCGCCGCCATGACATGTCGGTGTCACGCTTGGGCGCGGGCGGTATCCGCAGGCGCTTGAGAACCCGGCGAACGGTCGAGGCGGCCACTCGGTGGCCGAGTTTGAGCAGCTCGCCCTGGATTCGTCGATAGCCCCAGCCGGCGTTCTCCCGTGCCATCCGCTCGATCAACGCCACCACGGCATCGTCGACCGATGGACGCCCGGTCCGGTTCGGGTAGGTCCACTTCCTCGCGACCAGGCGCCGATGCCATCGTAGGAGGGTGCCCGGTGTCACCAACCGGTGCTCCCATAACTGGTTGGGTAGTCGTCGCACCAGCGCGGCGAGCAGCGCACGATCGGCCCAGTCCAGCCGCGGGCGAGGGGCGGTCCGGCGCAGCACGGCGACCTCGTGCCGCAGCACCACCAGTTCGACGTCCTTGGCCATCGATGACCGGCCGAGCAGGACCAACCAGCCGACGAGCCGAACGAAGATCAGGTACAGCAGTCGTAACGCCACGCTTCACGATCATGCTCCTACGACCCATGGTGCGCGATCGTTGCAGCTCAGCGGCCCAGTGCAGAGTTCTGGCACCCCACAGGTGCCACGACATAGCTCCGATCAGGGGCCGCCGGCCACCGCCATGAGCTTCTTCCGCGCGGGATTGGTCGATGTCTTCGATGTGCGCATGATCCGTCTCCTCCGGACGTGAGCGCGATCGTGAGACAGCCGGATGAGGATCGCCTGCACTGGTTG
>JASLAV010001118.1 GCA_030146905.1 Lentzea sp.
GAGAACACCCGTCGAACGGCCGCCGCGTTGTCCGCAGCGCTCGAGCCAGCCGCGCGACTGGCGATCATGAACGCACTGTCCGACCTGGCAGCGGAGGTCACCGCCTCCCTGGACGGCCAGGTCGTGGACGTTCGCCTGTCCGGTCGTGACGTCCAGGTGGTCGTCACGGGATCGGCCGAACCGGAGCCGGAGCCCACCCAGCGCCACGACGTGCCGTTCTTCGGCGCGGGTGACGCCACGGGTGACATCAGCCGCATCACGCTGCGCATGATCAACGAGCTCAAGTCGAAGGCCGAGGCCGCCGCAGCGGCTCAGGGCGTGTCGCTGAACTCGTTCATCCAGCAGGCAGTCGGTGGCGCGGTGCACGGCAAGCACAAGCAGCAGCACAAGGGGTGGAGCGGAAACGCAGGCTCGGGCTCGCGCGTCCGCGGATGGGTGCAGGGGTGAGCGGGATGACCGAACCGACCGAACCGGCGGAGCCGTCCGGAGCGGACCAGCCGGGTCTGGTGCGCCAGCAGAGCTTCGAGTTCGCGGGAGTCGCCGAGATCGACGTGTCGCTGCTCAGCGGCCGGGTGCAGGTGCACCTGACAGACGAGCCGGGCGTGCACGTCGAGGTGCGGCACGACCCGACCGCTTCCAGCTCGTGGACCGAAGGCCTCTCCAGCGTGCTGAGCTGGGTCAGCGGCCAGTTCGGCACCGACAAGACCGCGCCGGTGGCCGGTCCGGAGGAGGCCGTGCGCGATGCCCGCGTCGAGCTGCTGGGCAACCGTTTGCGCATCGAGTCGTCGAAGGCGTTGCCGTTGCGCGCGGTGCCGTTGTCGGTGGTGGTGAAGGCCCCTATCGGGTCGCACGTGTCATCACGGACCGGCGCGGCCGACGTCGTCGTGACGGGCGGCGCGGGCCGGCTCGACCTGAACACCGGCACGGGCAGCGTGTCCGCGGACAGGGCGACCGGGGAGGCGAAGGTCAACTCGGGTGCCGGCACCGTCCGGCTCGGCACGATGCTGGGCGCGCTGAAGGCCAAGACGGGCAGCGGTGACGTCGAGGTGACGTCGATCGGCGGCACGAGCACGCTGATCACCGGTACCGGCGACGTGTGGCTGGGCGCCGTGCAGGGCAACGTGCAGGTCCGCACCGGCAGCGGCGACCTGACCGTGGCCGACGCGGCCTCGGGCGAGATCCAGCTGGGCACCGGGTCCGGTCACATCCGGGTCGGCATCCGCCAGGGCACCCTCGCGCGCGTCGACCTGGTGTCGACGTCCGGCAACGCCCGCAGCGACCTAGACGTCTCGCCCCAGCCGCTGGGCGACGCCTCGCTGACGGTCACGGCCCGCACGGGCAGCGGCAACGCACTGGTGACCGCCGCCGCGAGCTGACCGGGGGGTCGGAACGGCGTCCCTACGGTTCCTGGAACGGTTTGGAGCCGCCGGGGACGTCGTCCGGGAAGATCGGGCACCGGATCTCGCCGGTCAGGAACTTCCTGGTGAAGCTCGAGAAGCTGCCGTCGTAGGACCAGCTCTGCAGCAGGTCCGTGATCACCACGGTCCACTCGTCGGGCCCGCCCCGCGTGTACCAGAGGCAGTGGTCGCCGTTCAGGGTCGTGCCCCACGGCAGCAGGCCCGGCACGTCCGGGTGCACGCGCAGGCCCGGCTGACGTCTCAGCGCCCGCAGGACCCTGGGCGCCTGCGTCATCCAGTTCATGAAGCCGGCCGTGGCCGTGGGGTGCAGGATCCGGACGTACCCGCCCACGATCAGCGGCGGGTAGGCGTTCGCGAGGTGCACGTAGTCGCTCGGGAGTGCGGTGCCCAGCCGTGCTTTGACCGCGTCCCAGTCAACAGGGTCAGGACGCCTCTCCGGCGCTCCCAGCAGATCGATCCACTCGTCAGGCGGCACCGCTCACCTCCGTGACCCTCAAGCATCGCCTGCGGCACTCGGAACTCGGTTGTACCGCAGTCCGGCGACCACGAGTGCGACAACGGCGTCGAACTCCTCCTGGATGCGGGGATTGCCCCACTCCTGGGCGTGAGCCGGGTGGTGGAACATCTGCGTCGCGTTCCACACCGCCTGAGCCGTCCTGCCGACGTCGTCCGTCACGAACTCCCGGGTTTCCACTCCCGCCGAGATGATGCGCGCGAGCTGACCCACCAGGTGTTCCAGGTGGTACGCGACGACACCGTTGTTCTCGCTCTCGTCGACGAGGGTGCGGAACGTCGTGAACAGCTCCAGGTCCTCGGCGTGCGACTGCCGCTTCTTGTCGAAGAGCCTGTGCAGCCAGTCCCTCAGCACCTCGGCGGCGGTGAGGCCCTGGTCGAACGCGGGCGTCATCTCCTCGTGGATCGCGGCCAGCCAGCGCATGGTCACCGCTTCCCTGAGCGCGTCCTTGGTCGCGAAGTGGCGGTAGACGCTGCCGTGACTGACCCCGAGCGCCTTGGCGACGTCGACCACCGTCGCCTTGGCAGGGCCGTACCTGCGCAGCACCTCTTCGGTCGCCGCGAGGATCGCCTCCGCGGTCAACGCCTCCGCCACCTGCATCACCTCTCGCTGTCCAGCATGGTCATCTGCTCGGCCGCGTAGCGCGTGCCCGCGACGGCCCCCGCGGGGACAACGGCCTCGATCTCCCGCAGTTCCTGCTCGGTGAACGTCACGTCGGCGGCACCGACGGCCTCCTCCAGCCTCGCACGCTTGCTCGTGCCGACGAGAGGCACCACGTCCTCCCCGCGCGACGCGACCCAGGCGATCGCGAGCTGCGCGACCGTGACGCCCTTGTCCCGTGCGATCTCGCCGAGCTTGCCGACGAGCGCCTGGTTGCGGGTCAGGTTGTCGCCCTGGAACCGGGGCGCGTGGCCGCGGTAGTCGCCCGCCTCGATGGTGAGCGGCGTGGACGAGATCAGGCCGCGCGACAGCACGCCGTACGCGGTGATGCCGATGCCGAGCTCGCGGGTGGTCCGCAGGATCTCGCGCTCGACGTTGCGCTCCAGCAGCCCGTACTCGATCTGCAGGTCGGCGATGGGGTGCACGGCGTGCGCACGGCGGATGGTCTCCGCGCCGACCTCGCTCAGGCCGATGTGCCGGACGCGGCCCTTGTCGATCTGCTCGGCGATGGCGCCGATGGTGTCCTCGATCGGCACGGCGGGGTCGAGCCGCGCCGGCCGGTAGACGTCCACGTGGTCGGTGCCGAGCCGCTGCAGCGAGTACGCGAGGACGTTGGCGACGGCGTTCGGCCGGCCGTCGAACCCGACGAACGCGCCGCCGGCGTCGCGCATGGCGCCGAACTTGACGCTGAGGTGCACCTCGTCGCGACGGCCCTTGATCGCCTCGGCGATGAGCATCTCGTTGTGGCCCTGGCCGTAGAAGTCACCGGTGTCGAGCAGCGTGACGCCCGCGTCGA
>JASLAV010001171.1 GCA_030146905.1 Lentzea sp.
CCCCGGCTCCCTGCCCGTGACGGAGCCCGCGACGGCGACGACCGACCGCTCCTGGTCGCGGTAGTCGTGCAGCACCACCTCGCAGCTGCGCCCGAAGGTCGCCGCGATGCCCTCCAGCACGGGGGACAACGCGGCGAACACCGCGTCCGCGGTGGCGGTACTCGTTGTTCGGTCAGGCACGACACCTCCAGGTCTGAACAAACTGTCAGATGCTGGACAAAGTGTCGCACACGATCTCAGGACCGTGCGACGCGGCGCAGGAGTCCTTCCAGATCACGCTCGCCCTCCGGCGTCTGAGCGCCCGCGACGAGGGCTCCGCTCATGAGCCGCTGGGCGGCCGGACGCGAGACCAGCGACGCCCACGCGTCGTTCTCGGTGACGAGCCCGCCGCCGAAGTCGGTGGGCGGCAGCGCGCGCTTCGCGGCGGCGATCACCCCGTCGGCGAGCGAGGCGATGCCGTGGGCGACCCGGCTGACGTGCTCGTCGAGCTCGGCGGCGGGCACGGCCCTGTTGATCCAGCCGTAGGCCGCCGCGGTCCTCGCGTCGACCAGGTCGCCGGTGAGGACCAGTTCCAGCGCGCGGTTGCGGCCGACCCGGTCGCGCAGGTACTGGGTGGCGCCGCCGCCGGGCGTGATGCCCATGAGCGACTCGATCTGGCCGAGCCCCGCGGTCTCCTCGGCGGCGAACGCCATGTCCGCCGCGGCGACGAACTCCGCACCACCGCCGCGGGCCTTGCCGGCGAGCTTCACGATCGTCACCTGCGGCTGGTGCCGGAGCAGCTCTCCGGTGGCCTGGAAGACGTTCACGCCCTCCGGCGCGGAGGCGGCGAGCTCCTCCAGGACGTCGCGCTGGTCGAGGATGCCGATGTCCACGTGGGCGAGGAAGAACTCGGGGTTCGCGCTCTCGAACACGATCACCTTCACCGAGCCGTCGTCTTCCAGCTCCTTCAGCAGGTCGCGCAGCTCGCGCATCGTCGTGGCGCCGAGCGCGTTCACCGGAGGGTTGTCGAACACGACCGTCAGCACGCCGTCGTCGGTGCTCGTGTGCAGCGTGGAGGGAGTCATGGAGATCCGTTCAGCTAGGTATTCGATGAATACCTAGGGTCCGATCTGCTGCTAGCCTCGCGCAAGAACGCACTTTCAGGGCACCAGGGATGCTGGAGGACACCACCGTGACGGGAACCGAGCCGGCGGGGTACGTCTTCAGCCCCGACTGCCCGAGCAGGCCGATCCTCGACCAGATCGCCGACAAGTGGTCGATGATGGTCATGGCCGTGCTGGAGGAGCCGACCCGCTTCAACGAGCTGAAACGACGGCTCGGCGGTGTGACGCAACGGGTTCTCACGCAGACCCTCCGCCGCCTGGAGCGCAACGGCATGATCCGGCGCACCGTGCTGCCGACCTCCCCGGTCGGGGTCGTGTACTCGTTGACGCCGATGGGGGAGTCGTTGCGGGGCCCGTTCGGCCACCTCTACGCCTGGACCGTCGAGCACAGCGAGCAGATCCAGGGGTGTCAGCGGGAGTACGACGAGAATCTGGACGCGGTGCCGAAGGTCTGAGCCAGCGGTGGTGCCGGCGCCGAGGTGCCGGCACCACCGTTGGCCGCGTCAGTTGGCGACCAGCCGCCACCGGTTGTCCGCGCTGCCGTTGTCCGAGTCCTGCACGACCTGCGCACCGGCGCTGGCAGACCCGTTGAGAACGCCGAGCAGCTTGCCGCTGTTGGCGTTGCGGACCTTGTGGGTGCCGTCGCCGTTGGCGATGAGCGTCCACCGGTGGTCGGCGGTGCCGGTGTCGCCCCACTGCAGGACGCGGGCGTTGTCTGCGGTCGACATGTTCTCGACGCCCAGCACCTTGCCGCTGTGGACGTTGCGCAGCCGCACGTCGGACCCGTCGGTGATCAGCTGCCAGTTGTGGTCGGCTGTGCCGCTGTCGTGCCACTGCACGGCGAGTCCACCGTCCGAAGTGGACATGTTCTGGATGCCCAGCACCATGCCGGTGCCGGCGTTGACCAGACGGTAGCTGGTCGCGCCGCCACCGCCGGTGTTCCAGTAGACGGTGTAGTTGAAGCCGTGCGCGTCGTGGAACGGGCCGAGGTTCACCCGCGTCCCGTTCGCCGTCGCGGTGAACGCCAGCGACGACGTGCTGGTGCGGGTGACCGAACTGACGTCGAGCGAGGGCAACGACGACAGGGTCGTGTTGCCGTAGTTGCCCGCCAGCACGGCCGGGCCGTAGGTGAGTGCGATGACGTTGGTGTTGTCGTTGGCGGGCTGGGCGATCACGCGCATCGGCAGTCGCAGGGTCACCACGTCGCCGGGCGTCCACGATCGCGTCAGCGAGGCGTAGGTGCCGGGTGTGGTGGTGGTGACGTTCTGCGCGGCGCCGTTGACGCTGATGGTCGCGCCCGTGGTCCAGGCGGGGATGCGGAACCTCATCGTCCACGACCCGCCCGCGTTGCCGGTGACGGTGAACGTCGTGGTGTCGCTCGCCGGGTAGGTCGTGCTCTGGGTGACGGTGATGCCGCGCGACGACCACGTCAGCACCGACGGTGCGTACAGGTTCACGGTGAGCGTGGTGCCGTTGAAGAAGTAGATCGAGTCGGCGAGCTTGGTGTTGGTCTCCAGCGCAGTGCCCTGGCAGCACCAGAACGTGGTGTAGTCCGTGCTCCAGTTGCCGCCGCCCCACGCGGGGCCGGTGTTGCCGCGCCGGTGACCGGGGTTGAGGCCGGTGAAGTAGCAGATGTGACCGTGGCCGTCCGCCGGGTTCTGCTGGCCGATCAGGTGGTTGAGCAGGGCGCGCTCGTAGTAGTCGAAGTAGGCGGCCCTGCCGGGGTCTGTCAGCCACAGCTCACGGGTCAGGTCGAGCATGTTGTAGGTGTTGCACGCCTCGCACGCGTCGGTGCTCAGGTACCCGGCGATGGCGTTGGGCGCGCGGAAGTGCTCGGCCTGGCTGTTGCCGCCGATGACGTAGGTGTGTGCGCCGACGGTGATGTTCCAGGCGTTGAGCGCGATGTCGCGGTAGCGGGTGGTGCCCGTCGCCTTGTACTCGCGGGCCGCGCCGATCCACTTCGGCACCTGCGTGTTGGCGTGCAGGCCGTTCAGCCGGTCCTGGTTGGACGCCAGCGGGTCGAACACGGCCGCGTGGTCGAACCGCTGGGCCGTCGTCAGCCAGCGGGCGTCGCCCGTCTGCTGGTACAGGTCGGCGAGCACCGCGTTCATGCCGCCGAACTCGGTGCCCAGGACGCTCTGCATCCGGCTGTAGGACAACCGGGCCGTGCGCCAGTCGACCCAGCCGGCTAGGCGCAGCAGCACGTCCCGCGCCTGGGTGTTGCCGATGAGGCGCCAGGCGTCCAGCAACCCGGCCAGGGTCTTGTGCAGCGAGTAGTACGACACGGCCTTGGGCGAGCCCGCCTCCAGCGCGTCGAAGTCCGACTCCGGGAAGCCCGCCAGGTAACCGGTGGTGAACCCGGCCGTCGCGTTGTTCGCCTGGCACTTGGCCAGTTCGGCGACCATGTAGTTGGCCCTGTCGCGGCACGTCGTGTCGCCCAGGACCGCCCACGCCTGGGCCCAGGCCGTGAGGAAGTGCCCCTGGCTGTGCGTGCGGAACGGGAAGTTCGGGGCCTCCCAGCCGCCCAGCGCCGCGGCACCGCCGGTCGAGAGCCGGTGGTTGGCGCGGAAGTTGTAGAGCAGGCGGTCGACGTCGACGAACCGCAGGTAGGACAACGTCCTGTTCTGGTTGTCCATCCACCGGCCCGGCGTCAGCCGGACCTCGGACAGGTCGAACGCGGAGGCCGACACGCCCGCGTCGCCGCGGACCGGTGGCACCGCGGCCGCCTGCGCGGGACTCGGCGTCAGCGCCGGCGCGGCGGTCGCCAGTGCGGCCACCCCCGCGGCCTGCAGAAGCCTGCGTCGACTCAACGATGAGGACATGGGGTGCTCCAGCCGCTCGGCAACGCTGCTGGTTCAGGTGTAGTCACACCGCCACGCGCAGTCAACGCTAAATGTGAGCGTTAACTTTAGCGCTGGGGTGGAGAGGGCTGCTGTGGATGTTATCGCTCACACGATCAAGGCGAGTCGGTGCTGAAGGTCTGGGCGCCCAGCACGTTCAGCAACGCCAGCGCCTCGGCGTCGCGGGATCCGGCCGGCGCGCTGTAGAGCACCAGGTGCTGGTCGGAGTCCGTGAGCGCGAGGGAGTCGCAGTCGACGGTGATCTTCCCGACGAGCGGGTGCTGGAACGACTTCGTGAGCACCCTCGCCGCCTGCACGTCGTGCCGCTCCCACAGCCGCGCGAACTCGGGGCTGCCTGCCATCAGCTCGTCCACGAGACCGGTCACCGCGGGATCGGACGGGTAGCGCGCGACCGTCGAGCGGAGCTCCATGACGACGTGGTGCCGGAACTCCGTGGAGTCGGAGACGCCGTACAGCGACCGGTCCGGGTCGAGGAACGCGCGGCGCGCGAGGTTGCGGTCCCGCGGGGCGAGCTCGCGGAAGTCCTCCATGAGCGCGGCCATGAGGTCGTTGCACGCCAGCACCTCGAACGTCGCGGAGATGACGAGTCCCGCCGTCCCCGGCAGCCGGTCGAGCAGCGCGAGGATGCTCGGGCGGACGTCGCGGCGGTGCAGGCCGGAACGGTTCGGCGCGGTGCCCGCGAGGACGTGGAGGTGACCGGACTCGGAGTCGGTGAGCAGCAGGGCGCTCGCGATCCCCGCGAGGACCTCCGCCGACGGGCGCGGCGCGCGGCCCTGTTCGAGGCGGACGTAGTACTCCGTGGAGATGTGGGCGAGGACCGCCACCTCCTCGCGGCGCAGGCCGGGCGTCCGGCGGCGCGGGCCGGACGGCAGGCCGACGTCCTCCGGCCGTAGCCGCTCGCGGCGGGTGCGCAGGAACTCCCCGAGCTGCTGCTTGTCCATGAAACGAGTATGGCCGTCGCCCGGTGGCGGAGCCTGGTACCGCTTGTACCTGTATCCGGTCAGCGGAGACATCGACTCTATTGGCATGACGAACAACGACAACGACCCCCGCTCGATCGGCCTGCTCACCGGCAAGGTCGTGCTGATCACCGGTGCCAGCCGCGGGATCGGTGCGGCCGCCGCCCGGCTCTTCTCCCAGGAGGGTGCCGCCGTCGTGCTCGCCGCTCGTGGCACCGACGCCCTCGACACCGTCGTCGAGGAGATCAGGGCCGGTGGCGGCACCGCCGACGCGGTCGCCGTGGACCTCGCCGACCCGGCGAGCATCCGCGCCGCGGTCGACAGGGCGGAGGAGCTGCACGGCCGTCTCGACGGCGCCTTCAACAACGGCGCGGCGATCCAGCAGCCCGGCCCGCTCGACCAGACGAGCGACGAGGACATCGACCGGCAGTTCGCGGTGAACTTCCGCGGGCACTGGACCGCGATGAACGCGGAAGCGGCTTTGATGCGCCGCGGTGGAGGCGGCGCCATCGTGAACACCTCCAGCATCGGCAGCCGCCGCGCCAACCCCGCGCTCCCCGCGTACGGAGCGATGAAGCGAGCGCTCAACAGCCTCACCGAGAGCGCGGCCGTGACGTGGGGCAGGGAAGGGATCAGGGTCAACGGCATCACCCCCGGCGGCACCGACACGACCATGATCGAGGAGTGGGAGGCGGCCACCCCCGGCGTCACCGCGCACATCACGGCGTCGACCCCGCTCGGGAGGATGGCGGAACCGCGCGAGGTCGCCGAGGTGGCCGCCTGGCTGCTGAGCGACCGGGCGTCCATGGTGACCGGCGCGATCGTGCCGGTCGACGGCGGTGCGGGCGCCTGACGGGTGAGCGGCGGCTCGGAGGAGCCGCCGCCCGTTCGTCACCGCTGCTGGAGCTTGGCGAGGGTCAGGACCTCGCCCCGGATGCCCCAGCCGCCGTCGGCGACCTCGTCGACGAGGACCATCGTGTTGTCGCGCACGGCGTCGCCGAACGTGTCGGCGTAGAGGTCGGTGACCTTCTCGACGAGGGTCTGCTTCTGCTCGGCGGACAGCGTGCCCGCGGGGACCTTCAGGTTGGCGAACGGCATGATGTGCTCCTTTTCGTTGTGGAGCCAGCATTTCCGGCGGGCGGGACCGGGACCAGTTGCCGTTTACCCCGGGGATGGCGTCCCCTGGCTGAACCGCCGTCGTTCGCGCAGACTGGTGGGGTGGACCTCGCGGAGCTCGGCCTCTTCCTGCAGTCGCGGCGCGCTCGCATCACGCCCGCCGAGGTGGGCCTGCCGACGGGCTCGCGCCGTCGCGTGCCAGGACTGCGCCGCGACGAGGTAGCCCAGATGGCCGGAGCGTCGGTGGACTACTACATCGAGCTCGAACGCGGTCGTGGCGCGCAGCCGTCCGCGCAGATGCTCGTGGCGCTGGCCAGGGCGTTGCGCCTGGACAACGACGAACGCGACCACCTGTTCCTGCTGGCGGGCAGGCCGGTTCCACCGGCGCACGGCGTCTCGGCGCACGTGTCGCCGGCGATGCTCGCGCTGCTCGACAGGCTCGACGGCACCCCGGCGCGCATCATCACGGACCTGCACGAAACCCTGGTGCAGAACCGGCTCGCCACGGCTCTGCTCGGCCCGGTGACCGAGGGGAGCTTCCTGGCGCGGTGGTTCACCGACCCGGCCGTCCGCGCGATCTACCCGGAGGACGACCACCCGCACCACTCGAAGGTCATGGTGTCCGACCTCCGCGCCGCCGTGGCGCGTCACGCACCCTCCGGTGCGGCCGCCGCGATGGTCACCCGGCTGCGGCAGGCCAGCGAGGAGTTCAAGGCGTTGTGGGACACCGGTGACGTCGCCGTGCGACGGGGCGAGCACAAGCGGATCGTCCACTCCGAACTCGGCGTCGTCGAGGTGCACTGCCAGAACCTGTTCAGCGAGGACGGACACCAGCGGTTGCAGTTCTTCGTGCCCGTGCCCGGCACTCAGGCCGTGGACCAGCTGCGCCTGCTCGACGTCATAGGCGTGCAGCAGTTCGCCCGGTGAGTCACCAGGGCACCGTCTGGTTCCGGTAGTCCACGAAGTGCAGCCCCTTCTCACCCGCGCGGGCCTCCACCGCGTCCACCACTCCGGGAATGCTCCTCGACGCGCTCGTCACGGCGCTGGACCTCGACGACGAGGAACGCCTGCAGCTGTTCGCCCTCGCCGACGCGGTGCGCCGGGGCGCGCCACGGCCGCACGACGAGGTTCCCGCCGCCACCCGGCACCTGCTGCACACCATGAACACGCCGGCGTTCGTCCTGAGCCGCCACCTCGACGTGCTGGCGTGGAACGCGTTCGCGGAGGCCCTGCTGGGCCACCTACCCGCTGCCCGGCAGCCCGGGGCCGGTGCTGATGGTCCACACCGCGGAACCCGGCAGCGCGGACGCCGAACGCCTGCGCCTCCTCGGCTCGTTGCACGCGAACCAGTCCGGCCGGGTCTGACGCCCGCGCCTACCCGGCCACCCCCGCGGCCCAGGAACGGGCGGAGCTCTCCACGAGGGCCTCGACCCGGCCCGCGTCCACGACGTGCTGCAGGTTCCCCTGCAGGGTGAGCGTGGCGACGCCGTGCGCGAGCGACCACAACTCCGCCGCCCTGCCCACGAGCTCCGCCCGGTCGAGGAACGGCCTCAGCGCCGCTTCCAGCAGGTCCTGCACGACGGCGGTCTGCCGCAGCAGGTCCTCGTGCCGCGACTTGTCGATCCCGCTGGCGAACATCGTCTCGAACCGCGCGGGGTCCTCCTGCGCGAAGCGGAGGTACGACACCGCGATCCACGCCGCTCGGTCGCCGAACGACTGCGCGTCCGGGAGAGAGGAGAAGCGTTCTTCGAGAGCGTGGAAACCCACCAGCGCCGCGGCGGCGAGCATCGCGTCGCGGTCGCTGAAGTGGCGGTACGGCGCGGACGTCGAGACGCCGGCACGTCGTGCGGCCTCCGACACGCTGAAGCCCTGCGCGCCG
>JASLAV010001197.1 GCA_030146905.1 Lentzea sp.
ACGCCCGTGAGCCCCGAGGTCTACGAGGAGATCATGCGGTCGGTGGACGAGGGTGTCGCCGAGTTCCTCGACCTGAGCTACGTGAAGCCGAACACGCTCGGCAACAGCCGGATGCTCCTGGAGCTGTAACTCTTCGAGTAATTACTCGAAGAGTCTTGACTCGACTAGCTCTGGCACACCAGGATCTGCGGTGTGTCCGAATCGCTGACCGTCGACGAGCTCGCTGCCCGGATCGGCCTGCCCAGCAGCACCATTCGCATGTACCAGACGAAGGGTGTTCTGCACGCGCCGAGACGGCAGGGGCGCGTGGCGTACTACGACGCCTCGCACGTCGAGCGGTTGACGTTGGTGCAGCGGTTGCAGCAGCGGGGGTTCTCGCTGCCCGCGATCGCCGAGCTGATCTCGGCACGCGAGAAGGGCGAGTCGGTCGCCGCGGTGCTCGGCATGGGCGAGGCCGAGGGGCCCGACGACTGGGTTCGGATCAAGGTGCGCGACATCCGCCACCTCGTTCCGATGGGAGACGTCCAACCGCGACTCCTCCTCCGGGCTATGCGGTTGGGCTTGGTGCGGTGGAAGTACGGCTGGCCGCACGCGCGTCGCTGGGCACTCGAGGCGGGCGGCAGGCTCGCCGGTCTGCGGGTGCCCAGCGATGACGTCATGGACAGCTTCACGCGCCTGCGCACGGCGACCGACGCGGTGGCGGCGGACTTCGTGCGGTTGTTCGAGCGGCAGTTCTGGCCGGAGCTCGCGCGCAAGGCCGGTGACGAGAACCAGCTGGAGAACGTGCGGGCGTTGCTCGTCGAGCTGACGTACACGGCGGAGACCGCGGTGGTGGGGACGCTGCGGGAGTCGATCCGGGACGCGGCGGAGGAGTTCGCGTCGCGGCACGGGTTGCTGCCCAGCGACGACTTCCAGCCCGCGTGGGCCGAGCGGCCGCTGCCGCCGATCGCCGAGAACCTCATGGACCCGGCGGGCGATCTGCCGAGCGAGCAGGAGATCGAGAACTTCCTGCGGAGGGGGGACGAGGATGAGCCTGGTCGCTGATCCCGCCTGGCGCGCCCAGATCAGAGAAGAAGGCCTTGTCGTGTACGCGGGGGCTGACCTCGCGTACCTGATCCCCGACCTGCCCGGGGCGGTGGCCGTGGCGCTGGCGGGACTGTTCGAGCCAGTTCTGAGGGGAGTGGCTCGAACTGTCGACGAGAGCCGGTTGGGGGAACCGGTTCGCCGGCACGTGGCCCAGCTGAGGACCCTGGGCGCTCTCCGCCCGGCGGGGTTGCCGTCCGACGACGTGAAGCCGACGAGGGTCGGCACGCGCTTCGCCGGGGAGGCGCCCGCCGGGCTGGCGGAGCGGTTGCCGCACGACGACGCACCGGACCTGCTGCTCGTCGTGCGGACGACCGGGACGCTGCTCGACCTGGTCGAGGTCGCTCGCGAGACGACGGTCCCGCACCTGTTGCTGGACCTCGCGTACCACCACACCGCCGCCATCGGGCCGTTCGTGGTGCCCGGCGCCGGCGCCTGCCTGGCGTGCCTCGCGGTGCGGGCCGGGCGGCGGTGGGGAGATCCGCCGCCTCCTCCGCATCCGGCCGCGACGGGTTTCGACTTCCCGATTTCCCTTGCGCTCCAAGCGGTTCAGAACATCCGCAACGGCTCGCTGGCGTTGCTCGACACGGTCGTGACCGTCCACCTCGACGAGTTCACGACGACGCGGGAGAGCGTATTGCCCGCCGCCGGCTGTGAGATCTGCCCGGAGGTCGAGTTCGGGCGCGTGCCACTTCCTTGGGGGGACCATGAACGCGACAGCAGTCCGGTTACCTGACCAGTTCTCACCCGGTGCGGCCGCCGCCAACGCCGCGACGCCCACCTGTTGCTGTTGTTGTTGCTGCTGCGCGGTTTCCTCGGTCGGTGCGGCCGTGCACATCCCGGCAGCGCTGCACCAGGACACGAAAGAGCTGCCCAAGCCCCGCAGAGCACTCGTGCTGCCCGCCGCGATCTTTCCCCTGCTGGTCCTCGTGTCGCCGCTCGTCACGGACGGCGAGATCTTGGGCCTGCACTGGGGCTGGTGGGCAGGCGGTGTCCTCGCGGCATTCGCCTGGGCCGTCGCGAGCGGGTTCATCGCCCGGTCCCCGAAGCCGTGGCGGAGCGTGGTCCGGCTGCTCGGCTGGGTGTTGCTGTGGTGCGCCGAGCCGTTCGTCGTGCTGCCGGTGCTGGGCTTCATCGCCGAGGTCACGCACATCGGACTGGCCTTGGTGCTCTACGCCGCCGGGGTGCTGGCGTTCGGCTGGTGGATCCTCAAGCGCTACCGGGCGAAGCAGTGAAGACCGTCGCCGAGGCGCTGGTCGAGCGCGCGGTCGGCTGGCGCCAGGGTGTGGTGTCGCAGCTGCACCCCGTGCCGCACAGCCTGTCCGACGTGGACGTGGAGGGCTGGGCCGCGGTGCCGGAGCCGTTCGCCACCGGCGGCACCTCCGGTGGCACGTCGAAGGTCGCCGCGGTCGCGGAAGCGCTGGAACGGCACGCCGCCGCGCGGGCACCGCTGGAGATCGCCACCGACGGTCCGTGCTGGCCGCTGGAACACTTCAGCCTGCACACCGTCGAGCAACGCGTGGCGCCGGACTACCGCTACCGCAAGGGATACGTCGACACCCGCTACACGAGGGCGTGGACCTTGCCCGGCAACGAGCCGATCCGCGTGCCCGCCGGACTCGTGGGGCTCGACGCCTCCTACGGCCTTCCCGCGACCTCGTCCGGTCTCGCGGCGGGCCCGTCGGCGACCAACGCGTTGCTGAGGGCGACCCAGGAACTCGTCGAGCGCGACGCGTTCACCACGACATGGCTGCACTCCATCGCACCGAAACGGTTCCCGGCCGGCCTGCCGCACGGTGCCGAAGCTTTCGACCTGACCCCCGCCTACAGCCCGCACCCGGTGATCGCCGTCGCGGGGTCACTGCCGATCGCCGGACGACCGCGGCCCACGCTGGGTCTCGCCTGCCGCGCGACGGTGGCGGAAGCGGTGCGGAAGGCGTACGAGGAGTGGGTGCAGGGCACGGTGTTCATCGAGGTGTGGCTGGCGCGCAACGGCGACCGGCCCGTCGAAGAAGCCACCGACTTCGACACGCATGCCGTCTACTACGCGACGCACCCGTCGAAGTGGGACGCGCTGCCGTGGTTCTCCGGCATCGAGACCGAACCGCGCGACGCCGAATCACTGGGCACCACGGCGGAGCTG
>JASLAV010001241.1 GCA_030146905.1 Lentzea sp.
CTTCGACAACGTGACGTGGTCCGCCCCGAGCAGCGACCACAAGCCAGCCGGTCCCGACGTCAAGTCCACCACCACCGTCTCCGTGCCCTACAGCTTCACCCTGGACCAGGCCAACTGCGTGCCGAACATCGTGAGCCGCACGGCGGGCGCCAACACGGGCCTCAGGGAGTCGGACGGCAGCTGCTAGGAAGGCCTCCCACTTGTGCGGTCGAGCTCCGGTTCTGGCGACGACCAGCTGGCCGATGCGGCCACTCGACCGGGCACCAGGCCGGGCCCCGGAGGCACTTCGCGTGACCTCCGGGCCCGGTCTTTCGCGCGTCAAAGGCCCGGACGCCCCACAGCCGTTCGAGCGGGGAACGGACTCCGGCGGGGAACGCGACCCAGCCGTCTCGGCCTACTCGGTGAACATCGTGTAGGAGCGCATCTGGTCGAAGCGCTTCGCGGCCAGGTCTTCGGCGCGGAGCAGGAAGCACCCGTAGTAGACATCGCTCTGCGTGGAGAACTGGGCGAGCGGCAGCCATTCCCGGACCAGCTGGTGCTTCTCCTCGCGCTCCAGGCGTAGCCGCTCTTCGAACGGCAGGTCCGGGCCCGCTGCCCGCCGGTTCTGGACGCTGTCGAAGGACATCTGTGAGTGCGGGTCATCCGAACTGCCGACGTTGCGGCAATACCCGCCGATCTGGAGCGTGCTGTGGTAGCGGTCGCCCTCCTCCGGCCAGAGCTCGCGGACGACCTCGCACAGCTGGTCGATGTGCTTCAGCCCGTCGACGAGTTGCTTCACGTCTCCCGCCACGAACCGATCGTCGCGGTCCTCGATCCAGTCCGGCAGTTCCGGCCGCACCCGCGCGGTGATCGGTTGTTCGGGGATGAGGAACGGAATGTCCTGGCAGAAGAACGTCCTGGAATCGTGGTCGGGCGGCGGTGCCGCCACCTCCGTCTCCGTGCCTGCGGGAACGTACAGGACCCGCGAGTAGGCGGGAGAGTGATGTTCGTCCATGTCCTCCTCGTGGTGCAGGAAGAACAACAGCGATCCGTCCGCCGGCAGACCGAGCCCCTCGGCCCGCGGCAAGGCCGCGCAGTCGACGGAACCGATGAACGGCAACGGGAACCCGCCGCCCGGCCATTCCACACCCACCGGTAAGCGGGGAAGACCGCCCGTTTGGCCGACGGCTTCCTCCCCGTCCTCGCCCGGCCACGCCCAGACCGCGAACCGGAGGTGCTCGGCGAACCTGCCGACCTCGTCTTCGGGAATTCCTCGATCGATTGCCGCACTGCGGAACTGTTCGTAACGATCCATGGCGCAACATGATCGCAGAGAGATGAAAGCGCTTCCACAACCCCGGTCCAGTTGAGACGGACCACCGATGAGTCCATTGTAGATCTGCTGATCACGGATGCCGTGCGTGGTCGAGGTCGAGGCCGTGTACGAGCGCGCGGATCTGTCGTTTCACACCTGTCCCGAACAAAGCCCACTACGGTGGTACGCATGGGTGTCTCCCTCTACTACACAGCTCGCCGCGCGAACCCGCTGACCGACGCCGAGCTCACGGCGGTCGGTCAGGTCGTCGATACCTACAACACGAACGCGCCGTTCTCCCTGGAAGAAGAGGGTCTGTACCTCTACGACCGGCTGGAGCCGGGAACAGTGCTCGACGGGTCGACCAAGCTGCCCTCCGCGGATGACCGGGCGGTCCCGTCGCTGGTGCACTGGCTGGCTGCGGTCACCGCGCTGCGCACCGCGATACCGGACGCGGACTGGACCTTCACCCTCGACGACTACGAGATCGAGTGGGACGACCACACCGGCTACCACCTCCCCGGCCTCGCCGACTGATCGCGAAAGCCGGTTCAGTGGGTCGTCCTGCATCGTCGTGCACGACAGCGGCCTGCCCGACGATGAACCCGCGCCGGCGGCCAGCCAGCCTGAGCGCCGCTTTAACAGTCCTCTCAGGTTCGCTCGATATGAAGTAGGCATCGCCGGGCGAGGCGGGTCTCGGCCTCGCCGGCACGGCTGACCGTGCCGCGCTCTACGGCGGCACGGTCAGCGCCGGCGCCGCATCGGACGGCGGCTGGACCGTCTACGCGACCCTGGAAGGCAGCCATTCATGATCTCCGTGCTCGTGGTGGACGCTCAGCCGCTGCAGCGCTTCGGGTTCCGCATGCTGCTGGAGAGCACCCCCGACACCGAGATCGTCGGCGAGGCCGAGAACGGCGCCGAGGCCGTTCGGTGGACCACCAAGCTGCATCCCGACGTGGTGCTGATGGACATCCGCATGCCGGGCGTCGACGGGATCGAGGCCACCCGGCGCATCGTCGCCGCCGGTGGGCGTTCGCGGATCCTGGTGCTGACGACCTTCGACGCGGACCGGTACGCGCTCGCCGCGCTGCGGGCCGGGGCGAGCGGTTTCCTGCTGAAGGACATCCGCCCCGAGGAGCTGCTCGCCGGCATCCGGGCCGTCGCCGCCGGGGACGCGGTGATCGCGCCGGCGCTGACTCGGCGGCTGCTCGACGCGTTCGCCGACCGGCTCGGCGACGACCTCGGCGACGACCTCCGCGGGCCTGTG
>JASLAV010001255.1 GCA_030146905.1 Lentzea sp.
CGAAGAGTTCGTCCACGCGGTGCTCGTGTTCCTGGTGGAACAACCGCATCGTCCACTCGTCCGACGCCATCCCGTCGAGCGCCAGCTTCTCCGGACCGTCATCACGACCGAGGAACAGCTGCCACACCACCATGACCAGCATGACGGCGACCACGTACACCATGCCCGCCACCAGCACCAGCACCGCGACGACGCGCAGCGAGGCGAAGGGCAGCAGGAGCACGGCGAAGACCACCGCGAGGACCGCGGGAAGTCCGAAGAGGACGGTGCTCCAGTTGCGGTCCAGCCAACCCAGCACCGCGGCACGTCCCCACACGCGGTTCCGCCAGATCTCCGGCCGGGCGATCGGCGGCTCGAGCAGCGCGAATCCCTCGATCCCCTGCCAGACCAGCCTCCCCTCCAGCCCCGCGACGTAGAGGATCAACGCCAGGGGCGCACGCGAGCTGATCACGGCGGCGACTCCGCGCGGTCGGACGGAACGGAGTGCGACGACGCCGAGCTCGGCCGCCTTCACTCGGCGAGAGCCGGCCAGGCACTCGCGGTATGTCGGAACCGAGTCGTTCGCCATCAGCACTCCCGAGGCCAATTTCGAGTCAGTGCGACACGAAACCACGCAAGCACACACGGCGTCAAGACTTCGAGTCACTCAGACACGAATCGCCGCGGTTCAGCTACCGTTCAGTAGTGACCGCGCACTCGCCTACGCCGAACCCCATGCTGGTGACCTCCGACCTCGTCATTCTGACCATCCGGGACGGAGTCCTGGTCGTGCTGTTGATCGTGCGCGGCCAAGAACCGTCGACGGGAAAACTGGCCCTGCCGGGCGGCTTTCTCAGGACCGACGAGAGCTTCGAGGACGCCGCGGCACGAGAACTGGAAGAGGAGACCGGACTCTCGCCGGCCACCCTGCACCTCGAACAGGTGCGCGCATACTCAGGGCCGCGACGCGATCCGCGAGGCCGGGTCGTCACCTGCGCTTTCTTGGCGATCGCCCCGGATTTGCCGATCCCGAAACCACGGCGCGACTCGGACGCGGCTTCAGCCGCCTGGGTGCCGGTCTTCCCGCTGATGAAGATCGACGGCGCGCTGGCGTTCGACCACGACCAGATCCTCCGCGACGCCGTCGAACAGGCCCAGGACAAGCTCCAGCGCACGACCATCGCCACGGCTTTCTGCCCGCCCGAGTTCACCGCGAGCGAGCTGCGCGCCGTGTACGAGGCGGTGTGGGGCATCCCCCTGGACCGCGCGAACTTCCACCGGAAGATCAAGAACGCGAGCGAGCTCGCCGAGCCCACCGGCCGAGTCAGGCAGCCCAAGGGCAACCGCGGACGGCCCGCGACGCTCTACCGCGCAGGCAAAGGCACGGTCCTCAGCAGTCAGATCCTGCGCCCTCTGCCGCCCGGCCCGAGTGATTAAGTACCGACTTGACACATAGTGCCGGGCGCATTTACGGTCGCTCTGTCATCCGAGCGCGCCCCTGCATCGCGACTCGCCGTCAGGACCGCTGACACATCCCCCTCCCCACCCGTGCCGGCGCTCCACCATGCGTTAGCGAGTGCAAATGAAGAGTCTTCTGACGAAGGTGGAAAGCGGGAAAGGCGTGATCATCGCGCTTCTCCTGCTCTTCGGATTTGTCGCCACCGGCTGCGGCACCGAACCGGTGGACGACCTGTCCAAGGACTGCACCAAGATCGAGCAGATCCGCGTGCCCGACGACAAGCCCGTCGTCACACTGGTCGTCGACAACACCGCGTCCGCGACCACCGGTGACCTGCCGCCGCGGATCCTGGCGGAGTTGAAGCAGGCGCAGAGCCGAGGCGAATCACTCGCGCTCATCGCGGTCGACGGCGCCGGCAGGCAAGCGACCGTGGTGCGCAAGATCGCGCTGGAACCCAACCCCGGCAAGGACAGCGCGGCCGCGGACCGGGCCAGGCCCATCGTGCTCGACTGCGTCGGCCGTTGGGCCCGCGCGGACGTGATGCGTCCGTCGGCACCGGGCAGCGCCGTGCTCGACGCGATCGCCGTCGCCGCGAGGCAGAACCCCTCGTTGCTGCTCGTGGTGTCGGACGGGGTGAACAACATCGGACAGTTCGACCTCGACGAGCTGGGCTTCGACGCCGCACCGGGACCGCTGGCCGCGGCGCTCGCCTCGGCCGGCGGCCTGGCTCCCGAACTCGAGGGCCGCAAGATCATCTGGGCGGGCCTGGGCGAGACCGGCCAGTCGCTCGCCCAGCCCGCGCGCACGAACCTCGCCGCGATCTGGCGGACCGTCCTGGAGAAGGCGAAGGCGAGCGTGGAGTTCGATCAGCAGATGGGCAAGCGCGGCAGCACGCCGGACGGGCTCCCCGCCGACCTCGTGGCCATCCCGGAAATGAAGAAGCTCTCGCTGTCCTGCGGTGTCCGCAGGACCATTCCCGCCGCGCTCCTCTTCGGCGCCGACAGCGCCGCGCTGCTGCCAGGTGCCGAACAGGTGCTCAACGTGGTCGCCAGTGACATGACGGCACGGCGTGAGTTGTCCGCCCTCGTGGAAGGGCACACCGCCGACTTCGGGGACGAGTCGGGAAAACTCCGCCTGTCCCGGGAGCGGGCGGATGCCGTCGTGAAGGCGCTGAAGCACATGGGCGTCGGCGACGAGAGGCTGGAGTCCGCCGGTCTCGGGTCCAGCCGCCTCGCGGATGCCGGAACTCCCGACGCGGCGGCGAACCGGCGCGTCGACATCACCTTGGGCGCGAAGGGGTGCGGACGGTGAAGCAGCGTTGGTGGACTCGCCTGACGAGCGCGGTGTTCGGCCGTCCGGCCGGTGGAGGTGTGGAACGCGGGCTGGGCTTGCTGCTCAGTGACACGCACATCCGCAGGAAGGGCAACGTTCGCAGCGTTCACGCCCGGAGCCCGGAGCTGTACAACGACGAAGCCGCCACCGTGATCGAAGTGATCAACACGCTGGCGAAGGAGGACCGGACCGCGGGCAGGAAGCTGCGCGGCACGATGATCGAGCTCGTGAAGGCGGCCCACCGCACCGCCTCGTACCTGCACCTGCTGGTGATGCTGCGCGACGATCCTCAATGGAGGATCCATCGGCGCCCCTCGGGGCCGGCCCGGCGTCGTGAGCACGACGGCGAGACGTTCGACGAGAACCGCGCCTCCATCGCCAGGTGGGGACTTCTCGGACTCGAAGTGATGTTGACGGTGGTCGAGTTCCTCTTCTGGTACTCCGCGTTCACGATGAACCTCGATCGCAGGGCCGGCTGGATGGATCACGACCGTCTCATGGCTGTCGCGGTGTCGTTGTTCATCCCGGTGGTTAGCATCTGCGCGGCTGGCTTCGCCGGGCGGCGCGCCCACCTGTGGGTGATGGACTACGAGGGCATCAGCAAGCGCAGGCACAGCGGAGCGGTCGTCGGCCTCGTCCTCTTCGGCCTGGTGCTCATCGCGATGGTCCTGCTCGTCCTGCACCGCTTCGGCGACGCGCAGGTCACGGTCGGCTCGATGTCCGTGCCCGCGTGGCCCATGGCCCTGATCTTCGCCGCCGCGCTGATCACCGACGCGGCGATCCGGACGTACCTGACGTCGGAGATCCGCGAGCAGTACCGGAAGCGGGCCGCCGAGTTCACCAGGCTGTGCGCGAAGTTGATCGACGCCAACCAGAGGCACTACACGGCGTGGCTCGCCCTTCGTTCGCTGGTCCAGCAGAAGCTCGACCTGAAAATTCAGTTCGAGACACGGGGCGCGGTTCTGCTGGCACAGGCCGAGGCCGTCCACGGCGACCCGCACGCCGTACGCGCGCTCCCGGAGGCCGGGACCGCGCTGGCCGACTCGTCCCCCTCGGCCCGCAGTGCGCTGCGCGCACCCGATCTCACATCGCGGCGTCTGTTCAACGAGGTGGAAGAGCTCCTGCCGCCACGTTCCCTGTCGGACATGACGGATCTCCTGCTCAACTGCCACGCGTGGGATCCGGAAGCTCTCTCGGCCGAGCTCGAACGACTGTGGAGGGCACTGCACGAGGACGAGCCGCGCGCCGACAATCCCGAAAATCCCGGTAGGCCCCAGCTGAAGGTGAGCTGATCGACGATGTCTCCTCAGCTCGCCTCCGGCCCGCGTCTCGCCGGCAAGCCCCGCCTCGCGCAGGCTTCCGGCAGACGGCGCGCCGTGGCGGCGCCGCTGGTCCTCGCGCTGTTGCTGGGAGTGGCGGCGTGGCAGATGGCCGACGACCTTGCCACCTCGTCCTCTGACGGCAGCATTCTGTCCTACGCGCTCGAAGGACCGCGCGGGCACGTGTGCCTGCGTCTGGCGATCGGGATGGATGTGTCCGGTTCAATGGCGGACTTCTCGCACGCACGGGACTCCGCTCTCGACCAGCTCCAGCAGTGGGCGAGAAGACCGAACACGCTGCGCGCGGACGACGAGATAGCGATCGTCGACTTCGCGTTCGAAGCGAAGACCCGGCTGCCGCCGACACCCGTCGCCGACAGTTCGGTCACCGCGCAACAACCTGTCGACGACGGTAACGCCACCCTCGTCCGTCCGATGTTGGAGGCGGTCGCCGCGCTCCCCGTGTCGAGCCCTGCCTGCGACACCGTGCTGATCCTGCTGTCGGACGCTCAGGTCAGCGACCTGCCCGGCACGCCGGCCGAAGGCGCCGAGATGCTGCGGAACTCCGGTGTGCACGACGTGAGGCTGCTGGTGCCCGGTGAGGCCATCGAGGTGCCGAATGTGTGGACGCGAGCCTTCCCGGGCGCACCGCCATTGCGGTTCGACGGACTGGACGGCGAGGAGACGGCGTTGACCATCGGCAAGACGATCGCCGAGCTGACTCGGCAGAGGCTGGTGCCCGTCGCGGGACCGGTGAGTTGAGGAGAACGCGATGAAGGACTTGGCGACTGTGCTGCGGAGCTTCGCGAAAGCCGGCCCGCAGGACCTGACCGTCCTCAGTGGAGCGGGGATCTCAGTGGAGGGGCCGTCGGCGCTTCCGACCGGCTGGGAACTGACCCGCCGGGTCTTCGGCGCCTACTTCCCGCCGGACGTGCTGGATCGGGTGCTGCGCCACCACGCGCTCGTCGGCTGGACCGAGCCACCGGGCTGCTCTCTGGCTCCGCCTTCCGGCGACCCCCGGCCGCCTCGTCTGGAGACGGTTCTCGGCGTGGTCGCCAAGATCTACGGTGAAACGTGCGTCGACGACGTCGTCTCGGACGTCGCCCGAGCGAAGCCCAACAGGTTGCACCACTTCATGGCTCAACACCTGGCGCGCGGCGGCGGACACCTCACCGCGAACTTCGACGAGTGCGTGGAGAAGGCCGCCGAGGAGAGGAACCTGACCTGGCTGAAGGAGGACCTGCTTCACTTCCACGGCGCGGTGGGCGGCAGACTCGGCGCGACCCTGGCCCGCATCGAGAAGGGGTTCTCGCCGGCGCTCGCAGGCGAGTTCGTCGCCCTCCTCACCTCCCGGCCGTTCCTGCTGGTGACCGGGTACGGAGGTGGCGACTTCTTCGACGTCAACGCCAGTGTCATGGCGCTGCCCCCGGACGCGTTGCACGGTTTGCGGGTGGTTTGGCTGCAGCACAACAGCCCTCACAAGGCACACGTCACCGAGGTGATCGACGACAAGCGAGATCCGGTTCCCTCGTTGCCGGTAGCGCTGCGACGGAAGGGCGCGCACGTCTCAGTCCTTTGTGGACCATCGGACGTCCTGCTGAGCCAGCTCGGCGACCAGTGGGGATTCGACGAGCTGGGCAAGCCCTCCGCACGCAGGCCCGCGCCACCGGCGATCACCGTCGACGACGACCTGCGCGTCGTCTCCGCTCTCGCGCTGTTCACGGACATCGGGCTGTTCGACGAGGTGAGCCGGCTGCTCGCGCCGTTGCCGAAAGCGCCGCCCGGCATGATCCGCGCCACCGCGGGGGCCGCGCTGTGGGAAGAGGGCCGCTGGAACGACCTGCGACTCCGCTGGAGCAGAACACGACCGCGAAACAATGTGACACGCCTCGAACGCATCGGTGCGACGTTGTGGGTGCAGGGGAGATTCCTGCCCGCGCTCGCCTGGCTCACCTGGCATCGCAGACGAGCTTCCGGACAGGCTCGGCTGGAGCTCGCGGAGACCGAAGGCCGTGTCGTCGAGCACATGTCGCGCACCCCGGGGTTGAAGGAGCTGGCCGCCAGACTGGCGCCGGGTGTGGCCGCCGAACTCGGTACGACGGACCAGACCGCCGGCGTGCACCTGTTCCGCAGGAGGACCGATCTGTCGAGCAGCCTGGTCGGTGCGCGGGACGACGGTCACGCGACGATTTCGAGCGAGTGGTTCGGCCAGGCGGGCAACGTCCTGGCGTGGACCAGCTACCGGCACAGGATGCTGCGCGACACCTACCGGCACGACGCACTCACCGCGGACCTGGTCCGCGACTACCGCGAGCTCCAGCGGCTGTACCACGTCGTGGGTTCGCGGTCGGGAGTCGCACGCACGCACCTGCTGCCCGGCGCGCACAGGGTTTTCAGCCTGGCTGAGGTGACGAAGGGGGTGTTCTCGCTGCAGTACGGCTGGTGCCAGCGCGGCCGGATCATCACGTTGCACGTGGTGCGCCGCCTCCAGGACCGGATTCAGGGCAAGTAGATCTCGTGGAGTTCGTGGTGGGCACCTAAGCAGTAATCCGACGGATCGGTCGCCGTTACGCCCGTTCTGGTCGCGAGGCCGGGCGCGACGGCGGCGATGTGCGCCAGGCCCGCAGCGGAATCGACTCGTCCGGCCAGGAAGTCCGTGACCGTCAGATGCGCATTGATGTAGGCCATCGGATGGTCCACCAGCACGGCGCGAACCTCGCCGGCGAGGGCGGCGTTGTCCTGCCCCGCCGCCCGCTTCAGCTCCGCGAGCCCGAGAAGCGCGAAGGTTCGGTGCACGGGCTCGTCCGCCGATGCCTCGACCACATCACGATAGAGACGCTCTGCTCGTCCTCGATCGCCATGCGCACGCGCCCACTCCCCCAGCTCCAACGCGATCGAGTCGTCGGTGTAGGCCGTCCAGCCCGCGCTCCCGCGCAGCTTCGTCAGCTCTTCACGGTACAAGCGTTCAAACTCCACGCCATCACACATCATGCGGCGCGCGGTCAGCTGCACCGTGATCGCCGCGGCTCGACCGGCGGGCAGACCTTCGACCTCGAACAGGCTCTCCGCTCGCCGCAGCTCGCCGATCGCCTCCCTCGGCTGGTTGTCGTACAGGTGCAGGCACGCCTGGTGCCAACACGCCCAGGCGATCCACCGCACGCCGGCGAGACCGTCGATGCCGGAGTGCAGATCGCGGACGAGAGCTCTGGCCTCCGCGAGCTCGCCCGCCCACATGTGAGCGAAAGCCCGTTCGAACAACGCGTGGGCGAGCAGGTCGACATCACCACTCGCTCGAGCCTGGTCGGCGGCCTTCGTCGAGCTGGCGATCGAGGACGGCAGATCGCCGGTGAACCTGGCTGCCTTGGCCTTGCCCAGCAAGATCGCCGGATCGTTCTGGTCGACCGCGCGGTCCGCTCGGCGGTGAGCCTCGTCGTGCCGCCCGTGCGAGCTGCTGAGCAACGTCACGTGCACGCGGTCCAGCCGTCTGCGCAACGACCCGGGCAACACCCAGCCGAACCTGCTTCCGGCCACGGATAGCAACGGTTTCGTCCACGGAGCTTCCCCGTAGAGGTCGATGGTCCGCAGTCGCGCCGCCGCTGTCCTGATCCGGTGACGCAACGCCGGCAACCGCGGCATCAGGATCTTGAGCAGTTCCGCCCGCGCACCCGCGCGGTCACCGATGCGCTCCAGCAACAACGCCCTCGCGAGCCGCACGTCGCCACCGATCGGAGCGGGCTGGCGGTCGTCCCGGCGTGACACTGCTTCCCTTTGGTAAGGCGTGACTTCGTCGCTCAGTCCTTCCTCGTCGGCCCACTCGAGGAAAGCCGGGCTCAGCGTGTCGGGGTGCGCGCCTCCGCGGAAGGTGCCGTTGAGGTCCAGCACCGGCACACGCCGGAGAAGTCCTTCGTGATCGGCGGTCACCGCGAACCAGGTGACGTGGTCAGCGCCTGACAACGCTTCGTCGAGCACCAACCGCAGGTCAACGTCCAGCCCGGCATACCCGACGACGACCACGTGCCGCCCCGCGCAGTCGTCCACGAGCCTCCGCGCCCACGCGGGAGGAAGCGGTCGCACCACCTGGTCTGAACGGAAGATGTAGCGCCCGTTGCTCACGGTGCCGTGCGGTTTGAGCAACCTCGCGTCCGCGTCCGGTACTTCTTCGTCGTACGCGGCCACCTTGAGACCGGGCGACGCCGCGGCTTCGATGAGTTCGTCGACGTTCACCGTCCAGACGTGGTCACCTCGGTCCAACGCCGTCGCCAGGACGACGTGCAGGGCGTTCGGATGGCCTTGCCGCAGCGAGCGGGTGAGCCACAGCTCAAGAGGAAGGCCACCCTCGTGCAACGCACGCATGAAAGTCTCCGGAGCCAGCTGCGCGGCCCCTTCCACCGCCGCGCGCGGCAACTCCAACTGCTCGACCAGATAGCTGCGCAGCGCGAAGAACAACGGCAAGCCGGCGGGCGGAACCACGCTGGCACCAGCCCCCACGATGAAAGTCCTGCGCACCGAAGCGGACGACACGATCACCTTCTCCATGTTTGCGGGCAACCCGAAACCCCTGTCGCGCACTCACTCGCCGGGTTGTTCAGGACCTTCCGGTCGACTGGAACCTCCTCACCAGGGACCAGGCGCGGCTAGATCACGTCGTCGAGGTCCGCGATGATCGGAGTCCAGAACCCGGCGACCTCTTCGAAACGCCTCTGGCCGGGCATCGACTTGGCGCTGAACCGCTGGTTCTCGGCTTCACGCGTGAGCTTGATGATGTCGTCACCGGCGTTGGTGATGATGTTGTGCTTCGCCAGCACGCCGAGAATGGTCGAGAACGAGCTCGACGTGGCGAGGGAACGGCCGAGGAGCTTGAACCTGAACACGCCGTACTCCTGATGCCCGTGCTTCCGGCACAGGGCGACCAGGCGGTTCACGAACTGCCTGCCGGGCGAGTAGACGGCCTCCTCGGTCTCGGGCAGGGCGGTGCAGTCCCTCAGGATGACAGTGCTCGCCGCGAGTTTGGCCTGCTGCGCCAGGTACTCGAGCACCGGACGGTCCAGCGTGCAGTTCCACAACGTCAACCGTGTGGACGGATCCCACACGATGTCGATCATCGGTGCCTGGCCTCCGAACGTCAGCACGCACGATTCCAGGTCCACGCGTCCGCGGAAGCGAACGCGTTCGACCTCGAGGTCCGCGGTCACCCTGCGCCACGACGAGTCAGCGATCTCCAGGGTGGCCATGTCGACGTCGCGGAACTCGACGTCGTTGAGATTGATCTCGTTCAAGCACAACGAGGGAAACGACGTGGACGAGATCGAGAGGTTGGAGATGGTCGGCACGACGTCCGACACGATCCTGATCACAGCGGCGTTGCGCCCCGACGACACCTCCAGGTTGGACAGCTCGATTCTCCCGACCTGTTGCCCTTTCCTGAGGATCAGCGCAAGCCCGAGGGAGACCACGTAGGAGGCCAGCTCATCGGAGAAGTCGCTGTCGTCGGTGGCACCGACGAGGTAGCGCAGCGCGGTTTCCGAGGCCTTCTCGACCGCCGTGCGGTGCCACAGCACGAAGTCGAGGCAACTCGCGAACGGCGGAGCATCACCGTGTTCACTGTGCTCGATGATGTTGTGCTCGATCGCCCACAGAACGAAATCCTCGTCCAGCCCCCTGTCCTGGTCGAGCGCGAGGATCAGCTCATCGAGCACTGCCTGGGCCAACAGGTAGTCGAAGTAGGCGCGATGCCGGGTGGCGAACACCAAGGCGCTGGGACGACCGGGCTCGGTGTCGGCCAGCGTGTGGCTGCGAAACGCGTCTACGAGCGTCGTCGCGGCCTGCTCGCAGGTCTCCTCAACCTCTGACTCGTGCACCGTCGGTTCCGTGGCCGGCTTGCCGAGCACGTTCTCGATGATGGTGCGCAGCGTCGCGGTGACGTCATCGCTCTGCTCGGTGTCGGCATCGGCGCCGAAAACGAACAAACCGTGCCGGATGTCCTTGTAGCGCATGTCGTCCTGGCTGCGTCGCAGAGCTTCCGCGCCCCCGCTGCGAGCGATCTGCAGGACGATCTCGCGCAGCACCCCGATCTGCCGTTGCGGCGTGAAGGGATCTTTCCACTCCCCTGACATCCGCTGGTGCGAGCTTTGCGCATGCCATGCGGGAAGGAACTTGTCCTCATGCTCCCGGCGCAACACGCTGTCCACGATCTCACCGAAGATGTCCGGCGACCTGAGCTGGAAGCTGTCCGCGCTGGACGCCCGGCGCGAGGCGGGGATGTCCATGATCATCTGGCAGAACGCGTCGAGGAACAGCGGGTGCCCGACCAGCGGTTCGATCTCGGACTCGGCCGCTCCGTTGAGCGCCTCGGCAGCCTGGGACTCGAGCCGCGAGGTCCACTTCGCGGCGTGCTCGTCCTGCATACCGGTACGCATCTGCACGTAACGCCGACGCCCAGGCTTGTCGAAGAACCCGACTGACAGCAGAACCGCCGACCCCAACTCCTGCGCGACGAGCGGATCGAGGTTCAGGTAGTAGTCGCGAGAGCTCAGCACTCCTCTGGCCCGACCGCCAATGACGTCCCTCAGATGAGCCAGGAACTGACGGCTTCCCTCCCTCGCCTGGCCGCGAACGAGCTCGTCGAGAGCATCGAGCACCGGGACGATGACGCCTTCCTCGATGAGCGCCCGGATCGCGTCTAGAGGAAGCCGGATGCCCTGCTTCGCGAGCCAGGTCTCCAAAGCGTCCGTGTGCAGCAACAACGGCAGCTCGGCGTACACCGGTATGCCCGTCAGCGGGTCGCGGCAGCTGAGCCTGCCGAGCTGGCTCGCCATGTGCCGCAAGAAAAAGGACTTCCCGATACCTCCCGGTCCGAAGAGGACGGTCAGCCCGGGCAAAGGGTCGGCGGGCTCGGCGAGCAACGCCCTGATCGCGGCGTCGGAGTCACCGTCGTCACCGCTCAGAGCAGGGTAGAGGGCGGGTCTCGTGTACCGCTTCTCGTTCTCGGTGTCGACCGAACCCGCGAGTTTCGTGGCCAGAGCCTGCCGCTTGCCCTCGTCGAGCTTGCCTTCGTGGTCGTGCTGCTTGAGCCGGTCGACCCACAGGTGGTAGGTCGAAGACACCAGACGCACCCTCGAGTTATGGCTTGTTCCGGTTCGCCACACGTTCCTCGGCCAATTGCCGGGAAAAACCACGGTGATGTCAGAGATGTGATGACCTTCGGTGCATCGTTCGATCTCCTCGCGGTTCTCCGACCACCACCGTTTCTCCGCGCCGCCTCTCGCAGACGGCGCGTCGGCGGCCACGAAGTAGGCGATGCTCGATCCGGGATCGACCGGCGACGGCAACAGAAGCCCGCCGACGACCTGCGCCGTACCGCGGGATACGTCCACGATGTGCGCGCCAGGCTCCAGCCTCTTGATCAGGTTGAGAAGGCGCTTGGGCTGCGTCAGAGCGTCGGCGGGTCGCATCGTGCTCCTCCTTGGCGGCATCACACTCGATGAGCATGCGGAATACCGGAGGCATCGACTCGTTTGGACTGGAAGTTACGAGCCACCCAAGTGTTCACCCAGACGGGCTATCGAAGACAAGGACACGCATAGATGCCGACGGGGACACTGTCCTCCACAAGCCTGCTCACTATGAGCGCTCATGCCCCCAATGCCTGCTGAGCCACGGTTCAGTCCTGTCGGCGAGACTCATAGGCGCATTGCAGGGATGACGCGCGTGTCCGATCATTGATTGGAGTTACTGGCGGCGCGCCGAACATGCATTGGCCGCGCTGCTTGGCCTGTTTCTCACCGAAGCGGATGCCGAGGTGTCGCGGTCCGCCCGCATCGATCATCTGTTTCCACGCGG
Source organism: Lentzea sp. (assembly GCA_030146905.1). The sequence continues at coordinate 11,929 of JASLAV010001255.1, forward strand.
CTCGGTCGTGCGGGGCCTTGGGGTTGGCCGACGTGCTCACCCAGTCGCGTCGCGCGGCCTCCATCGTCGGCCAGAGCGAGCCAGGTAGGCCCAGTCGTACGCGAGAAAGCCCTGCGAGAACTGGACAAATCATGGACAGCAACCTTCTGGGCGGGTTTGTCCACCGTGGACGGTAACACCGCCACTCCGTGTTCCGACAACCCCACAGTGACGCACGGACCAGAGCAATGGGGCCGCAGCTTTCTGAAGTCGTATGTGGTGCCCCAACTAGCACCGTTGACCGCTGCTGCCATGGCTGAGTACTCCGAATGTGTCGGCGCGTGGCGCTTGGACGCGGCGCAGCGCGCAGCCCGTCACGACGACGCGCGATTCCGACGGCTGGTTGAGATCATCGACGACAGGCTGCGGCTGATCATGATGAGGTACAACCGCCGGATCGCCTTCAACATCACAAGGGCGCTGCGGTCCCACGAACTGCTGGCCCTCGTCCCAGTGTCCGGTGCGGGCCCCAATTTCTTCGCGCACGCGCTCATTCGGGCGAGCAGGGCGATCGCCCAGCACGGCGAACGCCAGACCTCAGTGCAGGTAGGCGACACCACGGTCGTCCAGGTCACTGTGGAGGAGATGGAACAGCTCACCACGGGGTTCCCTCGCGATCTCGCTAGAATCTGCGCACTCGCAGTCCTGCGATACGAGGCTGAGAACGGCCACCGCCGGGCAGGCAAGGGCATGAGACTCGCCCCGGCCACCCGCGAGATTCATTGGCGATTTGAGCCAGATCCACCGCTTGAGGCTGCGATCACCGCCTACGACGAACGAGCGGCCAGCGCGCCCAGACTCGGCGGCACCCACGGCGATGGACCCGCAGAGGTGGCCTGGCCTGTGCTGATGGTGTGCCAGGAGCCGATCCGCGTCACCTATCCTCCCGCAGGCGCCGAGTACACCAGCTGGTCGTACCTGATGAACGTCCGGGACGTGTCAGGACGGGCCGCACAGTTGGAAGGCCTGGCCGAGGAGTTCCGAACCGAGTACAGCCTCGACATCGCCGACTTCCTCACCATCTGCCACGTGTTGAAGGAGTTGGTGCTGCACAGAACCGGATGGCGTGAACTCGACCCGGTCTACCCGAAGCGAGGCATCGTGATGCGGTCCGCGTTGCGCAAGCGCGACAAGCGCTTGGCGACGGCGCCGGGCTACCTCTACACGGTGATGTCCGAAGGAGTCCTGCGCGCGCCGCGTGATGTATGGATCGACATGCTCTCCGGTGCCGCAGGTCACCACGCAGCCGAAACGTTCATCGAGAGATTCACTAGCGGCGCGCAGCACAGCCACCTGCTGTTGCCCGCGCTGTTCCACGACCTAGAACCGAACTCGCTGGTGCTCGACCTGCTGCTTGCCGACGAGTTCTTCGACCTATGCCGGCATGCCCTGCTCGCCGGCCGGGACGGGGAAACTGGTAAGGCCAAGGGCAAGTGGTTCGAGGACTACGCCAGAAGGCGGTTGGTCGAGCGCCTGGGCCTGGACCGGTCTCGCATACCGATCGATCCGAACACCCAGCTCCGCAAACTCGGACTGGGAGACGGGGAAGTGGACTTCTGTTTCCTGGTCCACACGACGCTCGTCCATGTGCAGCTGAAGAGCTGGAGCCGCAACCACGCCTACCACCGCGGCGAGTTCAAGGCAGTAAGCAGCCGTCTGTCGAAACTCCACAAGATCTTGGAGCGCAACGACGAGTACGGGCGAAAGCTGCTGACCGCGGTTCCCCAGGCCGACTCAGTCGTCACGTTCGTTTGCGTGCCTGCTCCCGAATACGTGCCACCAGACCCGTTCTTCCACTTAGGCATAGTCCCGCGCGTGCTGACACCGGACGAGCTCGCCGACGTCATCGAGTCGGCTGCCAAGTGGTCGCAGGTGGTCCCCAGACGTTGACGTGCTCGACGACCTCATGCCAGCGAGTTCCTGCACCGCCTGTTGATCAAGCCGCCCAGTACTTGCCGGCGTTGTAGTGCCGCTCGTACTCACGCAGCGCGTGCTGTAGATGGACCTGATTCCAGATTAGCGCGCGGTCCAACAGTTCGCCGCGAAGGTTCTTGACCCAGTCGACAGAACTTAGCAGCGAAAGATTGAATCGTGTCGACTGGCCCTCTATACTAAGTACGAGCTATCCAATAGCGCATGAACACACGAAGTGCGCAAGGTTGCTACACGTGGGGGCTCAAGTCCCCCCTCGGACACGAAAATGTCGCAAATTTGCGACGTCTACGTGGCAGGTGCTCAAGTCCACTTGAGCACCTGCTTTGCGTTTCCATGCCACCTGCGGGTGGCGTTCGATGAACGTTTCCTACATCCGTCCGATCGTCCCGGACACCGCACCAGGAAAAGCGCCGACCGCTGTAACCCGCACCGCGGCACAGCCTCTTCCTCTTATCGCAGTCCCTGCTTCACGGCCGCTTCGGCTGACGAACGTCCTGTACCGGATCGCCGCTGTCGACCACCGCGGCCGCGTCGCAGACCGCCACGTGACGGCAGCAGTGGACTGGAACACGGGCACTCGCCTGAACATCCGCGAACACGACGGTCTGCTGGTCGTCACCGCTGACCCGCACGGCCTGTTCACCCCCACCAAGCAGGGCTACCTCCGGCTACCCGCAGATGCACGACGCGCCGCGGGCGTGGCCGTCGGGGACCGCGTGCTCCTGACCGCCCACATCGACCGGCAGACGGTGACGGTATTCCCGCCGACCGCTCTGGACGCGTTGCTGCTGCCGGTTCTGCCAGGCGGTGAAGACGTATGAGCGGCGCACCGACCCAGGCTGAGCTCGACGCCGCACGTCTGGTCCTCGACCGCATGGGCGTGACCGCCGAGGACCTGCTCAACTCCGTCAAACCGCCGGCGCCCACGTTCGGCGAGTACATCCCGGTCGTGGCTGCTGCGGTCAGCGACGGCACCCGCCGTGCCTACACCCCGTACTGGAACCGCGTGCGCCGCCTCACCGACGAACAGCGCGTCGTGTTTGGGCTGCTCGACATCGCCCCAGGCGCTGACACGACCTTGCCCGCGGTAGTCGCTCTCGCCGGACTGCCCGCGGTGCGCGTGCGCAGAGCGCTGTCGGCGTTGGAGGAGGCGTCATTGGTCGAACGGCGGCCGCACGGCAGGTACACGATGCACGACCTCATCCGGGGCTTCGCCGCCGCCACTGCTCACGCGACCCTGTCCGACGACGTGCGGGAGACGGCCCTGGCCCAGGTCCTGGACTTCTACGTGCACACGGCCCACGCCGCCGATCGCCTCCTGGATCCTCACCGCCAACTCCTGAGACCCGGATCGCCATCGCCCGGCGTCCAACCGCTTCCGTTACCCGACGCCGCGGCCGCGGCGGCCTGGCTGGAGGCCGAACACGACATCCTGATCGCCACCCAATGCGCCGCCGTCGCTCTCGGCCACCACGCCGTCGTCTGGCATCTCGCCTGGGCACTCGACCTCTTCTACGCCCGGCTCGGACACCTGCGCGACGCGCTCGCGATGTGGCGGGCCGCAGAGGAGTCGGTCCCGCACCTGCCCGACTCCGCCACTGGAAGCCGCACCCATCGGCTGCTCGGACACGCCCTCTGCCGGCTCGGCCGACACGAGGAAGCCGTTCGGCACCTGGAAAAGTCCCTCACCCTGGCGGTGGGCCACGCCGACCCCACCGAACAGGCTCACATGCAGCGGTCCCTCGCCAGTGTCCGGGGACAGCAGGGCGAAGGCCGCCGCGCCCTGGACCACGCCCGGCGGGCCCTCGCCCTGTTCCGCACGCTGAAACACCCAGAGTGGGAGGCCGATTCGCTCAACGCGTTGGGCTGGTACCCCGCGCACCTGGGCGACTTCAGCACTGCCCGCGACCACTGCCGCGCCGCACTCGCCCAGCACCAACGCCACCAGAACCGTCAAGGGGAGGCGGACGCCCTGGACAGCCTCGGATTCATCGCCCACAGCGCTGGTGAACACCAACTGGCCATCGACCACCACTCCCAGGCGCTCAGCCTGTTCTGGGCCCTCGGCAACACTTATCTGGTCGCGGACACCCTCGACAACGCCGGCCACCCATACCTCGCCCTCGGGCAATCCCGCCGGGCCTGCGCGGTCTGGCAGGCATCACTGCAGCTGTACCGCG
>JASLAV010000072.1 GCA_030146905.1 Lentzea sp.
GACGTCAGGTTCCGCAACTCCACGTCGCTGACCGAGAACCGGATGTCACCCCCGGCGTCCAGAAATGCCCCGATGAGGTCCTTGACGACTTCCTGCTGTGGGTAGACGTAGTGCTGGCGTCCTCCGTACAGGTCGCTGTACGTCACCTGGAAGGCCTGGCCGTTGACGCGGAATTCACACGTTCCGTGACGGTCTGCTTCCATCAGCAAACGATCTGCCAGTCCGAGTGACTCCAACATGGTTACGGAGCGGTGTTCGAGGACGCCTGCCCGTGCCCGTGTTTCCACATGACGGCGACTTGCTCTTTCGAGCACTACGCAGTCGATACCTGACTGCTGGATCAAGTTTGCCAAGGTCAGACCGGCCGGCCCTGCGCCGATCACGGCCACTGCGCGCTTCAATTGGGGTTCTCCTAGCCCTAGACCTGTTGTGCTTAGATGCTCACCGCAGGTAGTGGACTGGAACCTGCTCGTGTCGGTCAACTGGGGTCTTTTGGAGCAGCATCATTACTCTGAGTGGTTGACCGTCGCGAATTCTCCCCGCAACGACGACACCGCTCCGACAGGAGAGTGCTCCCGATGACTCGAAGAGTCCGCCGTATGGCCATCCGTGGCATCGCCCTCGCCACGCTGCTCGTCACAGTGGCGAGCTGTGGTGCGCTCGGCGGCAAAGAGCAGGCACCCCCGGCCGACGCGAACAGCGGCGGCCCGGTCGAGAAGGCCAAGATCACCCTGGGGACCATGCCGGTCCTCGACGTGGCGTCGATCCACGTGGCGATCAAGAAGGGTCACTTCGCGGCCGAGGGCCTCGAGGTCGAGCTGAAGACCATCCAGGGCGGTGCTCAGGCGATCCCCGGCCTGATCAACAAAGAGCTCGACTTCACGTTCGGAAACTGGGTCTCCTTCTTCGCCGCCCAGGCGAAGGACGCGGCGAAGGCGGTCGACGGGATCAAGCTCGTCGCCGACGGCTACCAGGCAACACCCGGCATGTTCCTGATCATGGCGGCCGGTGACTCGGCCATCAAGAGCCCCCAGGACCTCGCGGGCAAGACCATCGCGATCAACACCTTCCGCAACATCGCCGAACTGACCGCGAAGGCCACGCTCGAAGCCGCGAACGTCGACGTCAGCACCGTCAAGTTCAAGGAGATGGCGTTCCCGGACATGCAGGCGGCGGTCCAGAACAAGACCGTTGACGCCGCCTTCATGGTCGAGCCGTTCATCACCCGCGCGCAGCGCGCCGCCGGTCAGATCAAGGTCCTGGACGCCGCGTCCGGCCCGACCGACAACATCCCGATCGCGGGCTACGCGACCAGCGGCAAGTTCGCCAAGGAGAACCCCAAGACCGTCGCCGCGTTCCAGCGCGCGATGGCCAAGGGCCAGGCGGACGCCGCCGACCGCCCCACGGTCGAGCCGCTGCTCGTCGAGTACGCCAAGGTCGACAAGGAAACCGCAGGTCTCGTCCACTTCGGTTCCTTCCCGACCACGCTGGACCAGACGCGCCTGCAGCGTGTTGTCCAGCTGATGCAGCGTTACCAGATGCTGGACAAGGAACTCGACGTCAAGCCGATGCTCATCCAGCCCTCCGGTAGTTGACGAACAGCGCGGGTGGCTGTGATCGAGCCGTGATCGCGGTCACCCGCGCCTGTTGTTTCCGCCGTATGAATTATCGCTTCAGGGCCGTTTAGCCGCCCACGTGAAAGTTGTTGATTCTCGAACCAGCTGTTTTGTCGTCCGAACGGCGGTATGAGAACGGTTCGTTTTACTCCAAGATCCACCAGGTTTGCAGCTATTAAACGGGGCGGGGAGTGTTGACGGTGCGCGGTCGTGAGGACCAGCGAGGCATCGACCGGTTCCGCCTACGCAACTGGCGGTTGCGGAGCAAGCTCGCTGTTGTGTTGCTAGTTCCGGCTCTGAGCACCGCGACTCTCGCGGGCCTGCGCCTGAACACCCAGCTCGACGACGTCGAACTCTTCGACACCGTCCAGCGCGAGCTCGCGGTCAGCCACCAGGCGGCGAAGGTGGAGAACGCGCTGCAGGTCGAGCGCGACTGGGCCGTGCAGTGTGTGGCCGCCGGCAGGCAGAACGCGTGCCCAGAGCACGCGGCCCGCACGGGGCTCACTGACACGGAACTGGGCAGGTATCGGGACGCGGGCGCGACGGCCACGGCCTTGAGCGCGCCCCTGCAGGAGTCGTTCACGAAGTCGCTGGAGTCGCTCGACGGCCTGGCGAGCTTGCGTGTCACGCTGCTGAGCACGAAGTACCCCGACATCGCCGTTGTCGGTGCGTACAACCAGATCATCGCGTCGCTCGGCCAGGTGCACCGCGCCGCGGTCTCCAGCCTGAGCGAACCGGAGATCGTTCCGCTGGTCTCCGCCGCGCAGGCGCTGTACCTCGCGCAGGAGCAGCTCGGCCAGCAGAACTCGATCCTGGTGTCCACCGCGCTGCGCAAGAGCTTCGCGCCCGGTGCGGCGGACGAGCTGCGGTCGGCGCAGTCCCGGTTGGACGCGGCGTTCAACGAGTTCAACGACGCCGCGTCCGCGGAGAACCGGCAGAAGTTCCAGGACGTCGTGTCCGGTTCGGCCGTGGACGGTCGCAACCGGCTCGTGAAGCTGGCCCTCGCGCAGGACGCCGAGCGCGAGCCGGTGACCATCACCGACGCCGAGGTCCTCAAGATCGGTCAGGACACCGCGAACCTGGTTCGCGAGGTCGCGGCCGACGTCGAGGGACAGGCCGACGCGACGACCACGCGTCTGGCCGACCAGGCCCGCTCGGACGCCTGGCGTGACGCCGGTCTGGTCGCGGTCTCGCTGTTGATCGCGTTCGGCCTGATGGCGATGGTCGCGCAGTCGATGCTGCGCCCGCTGCGCCTGCTGCGCCGCAGCGCGCTCGACGTCGCCCGCAGCCAGCTGCCGGAAGCCATCAAGCGCATCCGTTCGCACCGCGACCCCGAACGGGCCGCGGAAGAGGCGATCGTCCCGGTGCCCATCAACACGACCGAAGAGGTCGGCCAGGTGGCGCGGGCGTTCGACCTCGTGCAGCGCGAAGCGGTCCGCCTCGCCGTCGAGCAGGTGGCACTGCGCGCGAACGTCAACGACATGTTCATCAACCTGTCGCGGCGCTCGCAGGCGTTGGTGGAGCGGCAGATCAGCGTGATCGACCGGCTCGAGCAGGACGAGCAGGACCCCGACCACCTGGCGTCGCTGTTCGAGCTCGACCACCTCGCGACGCAGATGCGCCGCAACAGCGAGAACCTCCTGGTGCTCTCCGGCACGACGGTCAACCGCCGCGTCACCCGGCCCGTCGCGATCGCCGAGGTGCTCGGCGCCGCGGTGTCCGAGGTCGAGAAGTACGCGCGCGTCCAGATCGCTCCGACGCCGGACCTGATGGTGCAGGGACGCGTGGTCAACGACCTCGCGCACCTCGTCGCCGAGCTGCTCGACAACGCGACGGCGTTCTCCAAGCCGACCACCAAGGTCACCGTGCGCACGATCGAGACCCGCAAGGGCGAGGTCGCGATCCGCATCCACGACCGCGGTGTCGGCATCCAGGAGGACGAGGTCTCCGAGTTCAACGCGAAGCTCGCCGAGCCGCCGGAGGTCGACGTCTCCGTCGCCCGCGAGATGGGCCTGTACGTGGTCGGCCAGCTCGCGAAGCGCCACGAGATCCGCGTGACGCTCGCGAACAACGACGACATCGAGGGCGGTGTCACCGCCCAGGTGATCCTGCCGGTCTCGTTGCTGCACAAGGGTTCTGCGCCCGCACTGCCGCTGCCGCCCGCCACGCAGGCCATCGCGCAGGGTGCGGAGTCGACCGGCGAGGGCCTGTCCGGTGTGCCGAAGTGGACGCCGGAGCACCCCGTCGTGCTGCCGTCGCAGACCTCGGCGGAGGAGAACTCCGGCCGGCACCGCATCGAGCAGACGTCCGCCGACGGCCTGTTCACCGCGCGGATCGAGGCGGACGAGAAGGCCGCGGAGGCCGGGTACTCCTACGAGCCGCCCGTCGAACGGCCGGCCGAGCAGAACGATCCCGCCACCGAGATCTTCCCGGCCGTCGTCATCGACGACGATGACGAGCCGCTGATCTCGTCCGACGCGCTGTCGCGGTGGTTCCAGACCCCCGCGGCCGATGAACCGACCGTCATCGCACAGTCCACGAGGGACGTTCCGCCGGCGCAGCCGGAGCGCGTGGAGGAAGAGCTCGAACCGGCCACGGTGAACGGCCTGCCCAAGCGGCAGCGTTCCGCCGAGACCGTGAAGGCCGAGGCACCGACGTCGGTGCCACGCGCGGTCGCCGACTTCGCCGACTCCGAATGGGGTGCGGCGGACGAGGGTTGGCGTGCCGCCGGAGCTCTCGGCTCCGGCGAAACCGCGCAGACGACGGAGAACGGCCTGCCCAAGCGCGTTCCCAAGGCACGCCTCGTGCCCGGTTCGCTGCCCAAGCCGTCGTCACCGGCACCCCAGCTGGCGGCCGCGGCGGCACTGCCCGCCCGGTCGGCCGACAGGTTGCGCCAGCGGTTCGCCACGTACCAGAAGGGTGTCCAGATGGGCCGTGAGTCGCTCTTCGACTCGGCCGTCGGAGGCATCCCCGTGATCGCAGAAAGGGAACGCCAGTGACCACCGCGACTGAGGAACTGGACAACTTCAGCTGGCTGGTCGAGGACTTCGTCAGCAGGGTCGCCGGTGTCGCGCACGCGATCGTCGTCTCGGCGGACGGACTGCTGCTCGCTTCGTCGGACCGCCTGCCGCACGACCGCGCGGAGCAGCTCGCCGCCGTGTCGTCCGGCCTGGTCTCGCTGAACCTCGGCGCGGCGCGCTGCTTCGAGGCGGGCGAGGTGAAGCAGACCGTCGTCGAGATGGAGCGGGGTTACCTCTTCCTGATGTCCATCAGCGACGGGTCGTGCCTCGCCGTGCTCGCCGCACCCAACTGCGACATCGGGCTCATCGGTTACGCGATGACCCGGCTCGTGGAGCGGGTCGGTCTCCAGCTGACGCCGGAGATCCGCGCCCAGCTGCACGTTTCGATGCGGGCCTGAGAGTTGCCGAGCAGAAGGAAGTTCCCATGAGCAGCGGTGCTCCGGGTCGTCCGGGGTCACCTGGGGCCGGCCTGACGGCGATGTCGGCGAAGATCGTGGTCGCCGGCGGGTTCGGTGTCGGCAAGACGACGTTCGTCGGCTCGGTCTCCGAGATCACCCCGCTGACCACCGAAGCCGTCATGACCCAGGCCTCGGTGGGGGTCGACGACCTGTCCATGGTCCCCGACAAGGTCACCACGACGGTGGCCATGGACTTCGGCAGGGTGTCGCTGGACTCCGACCTGATCCTCTACCTGTTCGGCACGCCAGGCCAGCACCGGTTCTGGTTCATGTGGGACGACCTGGTGCGCGGTGCGATCGGTGCCGTCGTCATGGTCGACACCCGGCGGATCGACGAGGCGTTCGCGCCCATCGACTTCTTCGAGGACCGCGACCTGCCCTACGTGATCGCGGTGAACTGCTTCGACGGCCTGATGCACCACAGGGCGGAGGAGATCCGCGACGCGCTGACGATCCCGTCCTCCGTGCCGATCATCCCGTGCGACGCGCGTAACCGTCAGTCGACGAAACAGATCCTCATCGCGTTGGTGGAACACGCTTTGCGCCAGCCGTCGTTCGCCTGACCCGCCTCCTCCGCCGACGCCCTCCGGACCACCAGGTCCGGGGGGCGTCGGCGGTCATCACCTACGAAGTCTCTTGACCGTGCCAGCGCCGCTTCACACTTGACTCTTCTTGTGCGCCAACGCCTCAGCGATACAGTCGGGGTGCAATTACCCTGCATTGCGAGGAGATCCCTGTGTTCCTGCGCAAGACAATCGCTGTGGTAGCCAGCGCCGCCGCCCTCTCGGTCGGCCTCGTCGGCACCGCGGAAGCCGCGCCCCGCACCGTCACCTACAACTCGAGCAACACCGGCGAGTTCCAGGCGGCGATCGACCAGGGCGCCCAGGTGTGGAACAACAGCGTGGCGAACGTGAGGCTGGTCAAGGTGACCGGCACCGCGAACATCACCGTGAGCGTGGACAACCAGTGGCCCCGTGCCTACGTGTCCAGCCTCGGCCGTGGCCGGTGGGTCATGGGCCGCCAGGCGGTCAACGAGGGCCACAACACCGTCCGCATCTCGTCCCACGAGTTCGGGCACCTGCTCGGTCTGCCCGACCGCAGGACGGGGCTGTGCACCGACCTGATGTCCGGCGCCAGCGCCGGCACGTCGTGCACGAACCCCAACCCGAACGCCAAGGAGAAGGCCGAGGTCGACGCGAACTTCCGCACGGCCGTGACCGTCGAGGCCAGGACGTTCGAGGACGCTGCCTAGTTGATCAGTTCGTGAGCGGTCGTGGCCGACCCTGACGGCCGCGACCGCTCACGGCGAGACCACCAGGTCCACGCCGAGCGCACGGAGCTCGTCCGGGTCACCCGGCCCGCCGATGACGTGCAGACCGGCCGACCGCAGCAGCGGGACCATGAGCGACAACCCCTGGCGCGCCAGCCTTTCGGGCGGTGGCTGTGCCAGCCGGACGCCCCACACCGGGTTGCGGTCCACAGTGGACAACCCGGCGAACCCGCCGCCGAACTCGTCCAGCAGCACGTGCACGCCCATGTCGTGCAGCACCTCGAGGTTCTCCTCGCCGTCGGGCATCGCCCGCACGTCGAGCGCCAGGAAGAGCGACGAGGCCGGCAAGGCGCAGTCCCGCAGGACCGACCGCACGTGCGCCGCCAGGTCCGGGTCCCGCGACAGGTCGCCCGACAACCTGATCAGCACCGGCTCGCCGCGCGAACAGGCCTCCCGCAACACCGTCCTGCCCAGGCGTGAAGCCAGTCCGAGGGCATCGGCGTGGGCGACGACCTCGTCGTGCCGGGCCGCACCCCACCGCAGCGAGGCCTCGACGAAGGCGAGCGAACCGGAGACCCACGACACCGGCGTGAACTCCACGGAGATCTCGCCGTTCTCGAAGGCTCCCGGCATCGCCGCGATCCGCGCGAACCGGGCGCGGTCGGCGGCGTCCGCCTCGTGGTCGTAGATCGCCCACTGCCTCTTGCCGCCGGTCTCGGCACGCCGCAACGTCGAGTGCGCCCGTCGCAGCACCGTCGCCGGGTCCAGACCAGGACCCGCCACGTGCACGAAACCGATCGACGTCGACACCGCGACGCCCGCACCCTCCAGGTACACCGGCTCCGACAGCTCCTCGTCGATCATCGCCGCCAGCGCCGCGACGTCGGGCGAACCGTGGATCAGCACCACGAACTCGTCACCGCCGACCCGCGCCACCACGGCGTCGGGCAGCACGGCCCGCAACCGCCGCGCGACCTCGACCAGCACGGCGTCGCCCGCCACGTACCCCAGTCCGTCGTTGACGATCGTGAGGCTGTCGACGTCGAGGTACGCCAGCGTGTGCGGTGCGCCGGTGGCGAGTGCCGACTCCAGCTTGTCCGTGAACGAGGCGCGGTTCGGCAGCCCGGTCAGCAGGTCCGTCAACGACTGGTGGCGCAACCACTCCTGCAGCATGCGCTGTTCCGTCACGTCCTCGATCAGCGCGACGTGGAACTTCGGCAGCCCGTCCGATCCGCGCAGCACGGACAGCACGACGTTCGCCCACACCGTGTCGCCGTTGTCGCGCGTGAGCTCCCACTCGCGGCGGTCGGTGTCCACAGAGGACGCGACCATCCGCTCGCACGCCGCTGCCAGCGCGACGGCGTCGGTCTCGGCGAACAGCTCCTTCGGCATCTCCTCGTGCCCGAGGATGGCGGCGAGGGCGTCGTTCGCCTCGACGACGGCGCCGTGCAGGTCGAAGATCGCGATGCCCATCGCCGTCGACGCGAAGACCTGCGCGAAACGGGCCTCGCTGTCGTGCAGGTCGCGCCGCGCGTCCTCGACTGACTTCAGCAGCGCGTTCTTGACCTTCTCCTGCTGTGCGAACAACTCCTCGCGCGTCGCGCGCACGTATCCGGCGGCGAGCCCGCCCAGCACCTCGGGGGAGACCTCGCCCGACAGGACCTCGATCGTCCGCCACAGCGACTCGGGGCCGGTGAAGCGCTTGCGCACCAGCCATTCGCCGATCTCGGGCGCGTCCTGGCCCGCACGCAGCCGGGCGGCGTGCTCCGCGAGGTGCTGCGTCAGCTTCCGCCGTGACATCGGCGAGTACGCGCTCTCAATCAGAACAGCGGCCCAGCGCTGTGCGAGGGGCGAAGGAGCCATCAGGGCTTGCGGCCCACCGCGGCGTAGAGGTTGGCCTTCGACGGATCCGCGCCGACGTCCTCCGGCGTCTCCGGCCGCCATTCCGGCGTGAACACGATTCCCGGCTCCACGACCTCCGTGCCGGCCAGCATGTCCGCCACCTGGTCGCGGGTGCGCGGGGTGATCGGCTCGGCGGTCCTGGCGAAGATCTCCGCGCCCGCCGCCATGGCCGCGGGCATGCTGTCCGCGGTGAAGTGCGACAGCGCGAGGTACGAACCGGACGAGAGCGCCTCGACGTAGCGCGACAACACGCCCCACGGGTCGTCGGAGGCGGGGATGAACTGGAGGACGCCCACGACGAGAAGCCCTACCGGCTGGGAGAAGTCGAGCAGCGACGAGGCCTGCCGCACCACCTTCTCCGGCTCGCGCAGGTCCGCCAGCAGCGCCGTCACTTCCGGCTCGCCCGCCAGCATCAGCTCGGCGTGCGTGATCGCGACCGGCTCGAAGTCGACGTAGACGACCTTCGCGTCGGGGGCGACCTCGTGCGCCACCTCGTGGACGTTGCCGACGGTGGGAATGCCGGAACCGAGGTCCAGGAACTGGCGAATGCCGAGACCTGCCAGCTCCAGCACGACACGGCGCAGGTAGGCGCGGTTGCGCCGGGCCATGTCCCGCACCGGTAAGACCTTGATCAGTGCTTCCGCCGTCTCGCGGTCAGCGGAGAAGTTGTGACCGCCGCCCAGCAGGTAATCGTAGATCCGGGCGGAACTCGGAACGTCGACGTTGACGCCTTCCGGCACCCAGCTGACTCGATCGACCACAGCGGCACACCTCTCGCGACGCGAATTCTGAGCGTGCTCACCCTACTGGCCGAAGGTGTGGGCCGAACGAGGGAATTCCGCGGGAAGACGAATGGCGAGTCAGAGGATGAACCAATCGGTACAGCCGTTCGCGAGCCGGAATTTCACCGGTCCTCGCGGCGCGGGACCCATCACGAAAGTCCCCAGTTCGTCGGCCTCCGCCGTCTCGCGGTCGCCGTCCGGCGCCACCAGCGTGATGGACCCGGCCGCCGGCATCAGCTGACCGGTGATCCCCGCCGCCGACACCTCCACCTGCAGCATCACGCCGTCCGCGTCGAACACGAGCTGCCGCGCCGTGGCCGTCGACCGAGCACGGGCGAAGAGCGTGTCGTCCAGCACCGAGTCGTAGGACGTGAGCAGCAGCAGTTCTTCGTCGATGTTCCGCCAGGTGAACGCGGCCTTGGCCGCTTCGACGAACTCCGGGGGAACGTCGTCGGGGGGTGTGCTCACCGCGTCGCGCAAGGCGTCGAGCAGTACCTCGTCACTGTCCCAGTCGTGCCGCACCCAGCACACCTCCTCTCTGCTGCGCCGGTTTCCCGGACGAACCCAGGAACGTCGCGATCGCGGGGGTCTTGCGCAACTTCTCCAGGCAGCGGATCCGCGTCGGCCCGATGCTGCCGACCGGCATCGAGAGCTCTTCGCTCACGACCTGGTAGCTCGGCGGCGGATCGGTCATCAG
>JASLAV010000079.1 GCA_030146905.1 Lentzea sp.
GGTTCGACGGCGGGCGTGCTCACCGACAAGCCGGAGACGCTGACCAACGACTTCTTCGTCAACCTGCTCGACATGGAGACGGAGTGGAAGTCGGTCACCGAGGACCAGGAGAACTTCGAGGGCCGTGACCGCGCCAGCGGCGCCGTGCGCTGGACCGCCACGCGCAACGACCTCGTGTTCGGGTCCAACTCCGAGCTTCGCGCCGTGGCCGAGGTCTACGCGAGCGACGACGCTCCCGAGAAGTTCGTGCAGGACTTCGTCTCCGCGTGGAACAAGGTCATGAACGCGGACCGCTACGACGTGGCCGTCTGATCCTGTTCTGTTCCGGGCACCCCCAGGCCGTTCCCCGGCCTGGGGGTGCTTTCGTTCCCGGCCGGTTGCGGCTGGTGGAGTTGTTGCGCGGCAAGGGGATCTGGCGTACCGGTTCCCGGAGCTGCCGGCTGGCGTTCGCCTTCGGCACAGCACGGGTGTGCACAAGACCCGTTGCAGGCCACGGTGGTACCGCTTGGAGCGGTGCAGGCTGCCGGAGATCTGGCCGGAATCACGGCACACCGGGCAGACGTCGGCAAGGTCTGCCAGACAATCCGCTGAGCTGAAGGCCGCCATGTCCTCACCGGTGGCGGCCAGGGATCCGGCAGACAGGGACTCGGCGGGCAGGGACTCGGCGGGCAGGGACTCGGCGGGCAGGAGCTTGGCGCCCAGCGACGCCGCCGCAGCGAGGACGCGCGGTGTCATCGCCTCACTCGTGGCAGCACCTCCGTCCTTTCCGGATCCCCCTTCGGCTGCCGGCGCAACCGCGTCACGACGAAGAGCACGACGGCGACGGAGACTGCCGCGAGCACGAACTTCTGGAAGACGCCGGCATAGGACTCGACGCGGTGCCAGTTCTCGCCGAGCGCGTAGCCCGCGCCGACGAACACCGAGTTCCAGATCAGGCTGCCCGCGGTGGTGAGCACGAGGAACTTCGGGAAGTTCATGCGTTCGACCCCCGCGGGCAGCGAGATGAAGCTGCGGAACAGGGGCACCATGCGGCCTAAGAACACGGCCTTGGTGCCGTGGCGGGTGAACCAGGCCTCGGTCCTGTCGAAGTCGGTCACGCGCACCAGCGGGATCCTGGCCACCAGACGGCGGGTCCGGGTGCGGCCCAGGAGCATGCCCGCGAAGTAGACGACCACCGCGCCCGCCACCGAGCCGAGGGTGGTCCAGAACAGGGCCGCCGGCAGGCTGAACACGCCCTTGCTCGCGGAGAAGCCCGCCAGCGGCAGCACCAGTTCGCTCGGGATCGGCGGGAACAGGTTGTCCAGGCCCACGACCAGTGCCGCGCCCACGCCTCCCAGCGACTCCATCACGTCTACCGCCCACTCGGCCAGCATTGGTTTCCCCTCACGACGGGACAAAAGGTCGAGGTCAACGCTAGGAACGGGGAGGGGGCGGGACCACGAGGTCAACCGCCGGAAATGGTGGGGGAATCCGCACCGGGACATTGCGGTAAACCGCAATGCCGGCCTGTCCGGCCGTCGGTACGGTGGCGATCGTGCACCAGAACGAGCAGCTCAGCGCGAGGTCGCTGGTGCAGGGGTGGTTCCGGACGCTCTACGGGGTGCTCGTGGGGACGTTCACCGCCCTGCCGGGTCTGGGCGCGGCGGTGCTGGGGTTCGGCGTGGTCAGGATGACCGAGGTCGAACTGCACAGGATGGCGCGGTACGGCGGCGCGGCGCACGCCGATCCGCTGACTCCCGGGCGGTGCCGGCGTTATCTCGGCGTGCGGTGGCTCGTGGGCGGGCTGGGCGCCGGTGTCGTGCTGATGCTGCTGCTCTACGTCACCACGGCGTTGTCGATGGTGACGGCGTGGCTCTTCGACGGCACGTGGGGGCTGGTGAAGGACGGCGACGACGTCAACACCGAACTGATCCTCCTGGTGGCGCTGCCGGGCGCGCTGCTCATCTTCGTGACGCTCGCCGGCGTCAGCGGTGTGGCGGCGCTCGACAGGTGGCTCGCCACCACGATGCTCGGCAGGAGTCAGCAAACGCTGCTGCGCCAGCGGGTGGCGGAGCTGACCAGCACGCGTGCCGAGGTGATCGAGGCGATCGACGACGAGCGCAGGCGCATCGAACGCGACCTGCACGACGGCGTCCAGCAGCGGCTCGTCGCGCTCGGCATGCTGATCGGCAGGGCGAGGAGGACCGGCGACGACGAGCAGCTCCAGGACCTGCTGCGGCAGGCGCACGACACCGCGGGCGAGGCCATCGACGAGCTGCGCGAGGTGGCGACGCGGGTCTACCCCGCCGTGCTCGACGACGCAGGGCTGGCCGGGGCGCTTGAGGTGCTGGCGGAGCGGTCGAGCGTGCGCGTCGAGATCACCGACGAGCTGGAGACCTCACCGGGCACAGCGCTGGAGGCGGTGATCTACTTCGTGGTGTCGGAAGCCGTCACGAACGCGGCCAAGCACGCCGACCCGTCGATCGTCGAGATCGCGATGTGGCAGGCGGAGGGGCAGATCGCGATCATGGTGTGGGACGACGGCATCGGCGGCGCCGACCCCGCCGGCAGCGGGCTGTCGGGCCTGGCCAGGAGGGTCAAGGCGGTGGACGGCGACTTCCAGGTGACCAGCCCGCCGGGGGGTCCCACCAGAATCCTCGTGAGGGTGCCGTGCGCGTGATCCTGGCTGAGGACTCGACGCTGCTGCGCGAAGGCCTGATCCGCCTGCTGGCCGAGGAGGGCCACGACGTCGTCGCGGCCGTCGGCACCGCGCCCGAGCTGCTCAAGGCCACTGAAGAACACCTGCCGGACATCGTGGTCACCGACGTCCGCATGCCGCCGGGCCACAAGGACGACGGCATGCGCGCCGCCCTCCAGATCCGCGAGCGGTGGCCGGACGTCAGCGTGCTCGTGCTGTCGCAGTACCTGGAGAACCGCTACGCCACCGAGCTGATCACCGGCACCGGCGGCAAGGTCGGCTACCTGCTCAAGGACCGCGTGGCCCAGGTCGACGAGTTCCTGGAGGCGCTGGACCGCGTCGCGGCGGGCGGCGCGGCGTTCGACCCGGAGGTCGTCCGCCGCCTGCTCACCAGGACGTCGCACGTCGACCCGCTGGAGACCCTCACCGCGCGGGAGAAAGCCGTCCTCGAACTGATGGCGCAGGGCCTCACGAACACGCGCATCTCCGGCACCCTGCACCTGTCGCTGAGCTCCGTCGAGAAGCACATCAACTCGATCTTCGACAAGCTCGGTCTCAGCGGCGAGGCAGGGCTGAGCCGGCGGGTGCTGGCCGTGGTCCGCTACCTGGGCAGCTGACGCCGCCCGCTTCCCGCCCGCAACGGACTTCACCCGGACGGAATAGTTGATCATTATGATGGGCAGGTGCCCCTGAGACGCCCACCTCTTGCGTTACTCGCTGCGCTCGCACTCCTCTGCGCGGTCACGGCGTGCACCAGCGAGGCGGCGGGCGACCCGGTGGGCAAACCCACCTCACAACCGGCGCCCACGGCACAGACGAACACCCCGCCGCCGAGGGACAGGCTCAAGCTGACCGTCGAGAACGGCAGGCAGAGCCCCGGCACGGTGATCGCCGGGGTCGGCGACGCGGTGTACAACTACGCGCCGGCGGTGATGGTCGACGGCGGCAAGGTCCGCACGTGGTGGTGCAGCCAGATGGGCGTGGCCGCGCCGAACGGCGACGACATCCTCTACAGCGAGGGCCCTGGTGCCGACGGGCCGTTCACCACGGCCCACCCCGTGTTCTCGGGCAGCGGCGGCGACTTCGACGCGATGCACACGTGCGACCCGTCGCTGGTCAAGGTCGGCGACACCTACTTCATGTACTACACGGGCGCCAGCAGGGACAACCACGCCAACGGCAGCTCGGTCGGGGTCGCGACCAGCAAGGACGGCCTGAGCTGGACGCGGGCCAACGGCGGTCAGGCGATCCTCGGCTCGTCCGGCGACATCATCCGCGAGAACACCTACGGGACCGGCCAGCAGTCGGCCGTCTACCTCGACGGCTGGGTGTACCTGCTCTTCACCGACACCACCGGCTTCGCGGGGGCCACGAACGGCGCGGGCCAGTACGTCCTGCGCTCCAAGGACCCGCTGTTCACCCGGGGCGTCGAGACGTTGAGCCCGCAGGGCTTCAAGCCCGTGAGCAAGACCAACGAGGCCCGCACCCGGTCCGTCGTCGAGGCGTTCAGCGCCGACTGGATGTGGATCGACGCGGCGTCGGCGTTCGCGATCGCCCACTCCACCGACCAGGGCACCACCATCACCTTCTGGAACAAGGAGTTCACCCGCCACCCGTACGACCCGGTGGTCATCCCCGGTGTCTGGAAGGAGGGTCCCGGCCTGGTGCGCACGCCGGAGGGTCACGCGCCGGTGCACGCCGGTGGGCCGTGCGACAAGGTGGCGATCGACGTGCTGCGCGCCACCGCGAGCGATTCCGGTGCCCCGACGGACATCCGCCACTTCGGCATCGACGCGCTCGGCCTCAACGGCTGCGCGACGCCGGACGAGGCGGAGGTGCTCGACGGCTTCTCGGTGCCCTCCCCCGAACGCACGGCCGACGTCGTCGTCAACGGCAGGGTCGTGCGGTTCGAACGCGGCTCGGCGGCGGCGAAGTTCGCCCGCGGCGTGATCGGGTGGCGGCCGAAGATCGTCGACTCGTTCCAGGTGGCGGTGCGCGTCCCGGCGGCGGCGCCCGCGGTGCTCGGGCCGGAAGGCCGGGCGGGGCTGCTGGTCGGCAACAAGCTGGTGGTCATCAACTCGCTGGAGGTGGCGCAGTCCAACTCCTCCGAGGTCTCCGTCGTGACGCAGGAGCAGTGGGACCGCTACGAACGCCTCGTGAGCTGACCCCGTACCGTGCCCCGTGTTCGAATCGGACATGGGGGCTCTGGTGACGACGACCGGTGAACGACCGAAGGTTCTCGCGGACAGCGTGATCCCGCTGCCCGCGGACCCGCCGCACGAACGGGCGTGGTTCGGCATGGTGGCCGCGTTCGTCGGCTCGATGGCGTTCCTGCTGCTCATCCCGGCCGGCTGGGCCAGGCTCGACCACCTGTGGGCGGAGGACGGCGCCAAGTTCGCGGTCGGTGCGATGCGGTTCCCTTTGCTGAACAACCTGGTCGAGCCGTACGGCGGCTACCTGCACACCTTGCCGCGCCTGGTCGCCGAGGTGGTCGCGCTGCTGCCGGTCGGGTGGACCGCCGCCGGCTTCGCCGTCGCCGCCGCGGTGCTGCGGGCGCTGGTCGCCCTGGTCGTGTTCGCCGGTTCCAGGGCGTACCTGAGGTCGACGCCGATGCGGTTCGCGCTGGCGGCGCTCGTGATCGTGTTGCCGGCCGGCAACTCCGAGACGTTGAACAACATGTCGAACCTGCACTGGTTCCTGCTCTACGGCGCCTTCTGGGCGTTGTTGTGGCGCGGCGCCCCGCGTGTGCCGGTCGCGTTGTTCGTGTTCCTCGCCGCCGTGTCGAGCCCGCTGGTCTTCGTCCTGGCCCCGATCGCGCTCGTGCGGTTGTTCCTGCCGCGCAAGGAGGTGGCGCTCGCGTTCCTGGCCGGTCTGGTCGCGCAGGGCGCCGCGATGGTCTTCGCGACGAGGGCGCCGTACTCGCACGACGAGGTCGACCCGGTGCAGGTGCTGCTCGCGAGCCTGCTGCGGGTGCCGGTGGTGGCGTTCACCGGGTCCGAGAAGGCCGACGACTTCTACCCGGCGCTCGGCAACTCCGTGATCGTCGTGGCGCTGCTGATCGCCCTGGTGCCGATGGTGGCGGGGCTGAGGTTCGGCGACCGCGCCGGCCGGACGCTCATCGGAGTCTCCGCCGCCCTGAGCGTGATCGTCATCGTCGCGTGCCTGGTGCTCAACTGGGCCGCGGTGCTGCAGGTGCAGCAGCCCGACGTCGTGATGGCCGGGCAGCGCTACAGCATCGCGCCGTGCCTGTTCCTGTTCACCGCGATCTTCGCCGGCCTCGACCAGACGCCGGCCCCCACGTGGGGGCGCGCGGTGCTGGGCGCGAGCCGCTACGTGGTCGCGTTCCTGGTGGTGGTCAGCATCTTCTGGTACCTGCAGGAGTCCTCGCCGGTGCTGAAGGGCGTTCCGTGGGACGAGAGCGTCGCGAAGGCACGCGCCGAGTGCGCGGCGGGTGCCCAGGAGGTGCGGCTGGACCACGAGCCGAAGGACTGGTACTTCCGCGTTCCGTGCGGCGAGCTGGGCTGAGCCGGGCGCGAGGGCGCGGCTCCCACCGCGCCCCGCACCGCTCCCCCGCCGGGCACTACCCGCCGGACGTCCGGCTGAAGACGTCCGCGCAGAAGTCGCGGAACGACCGGGCGGGCCGGCCCGTCACGTCCTCGACGGTCGTGGTGACCCGGTCCTCCGCCCCGCCGCGGATGTCCTCGTCGAGCCCGGCGAGCAACGCCGCGAACTCCCTCGGCATGGCCGCGGCGAACCGGTCGGTCATCTCGTCCGTGCTGACCGGGCGGTGCCGGACCTCACGGCCGGTGATCCCGGTGATGATCGCGGCCGCGTCGGCGTAGCTGAGCGCCTCCGGGCCGGTGATCAGGTGGTCGGTGTTGTGCGGCACTGGATCCGTCAGAGCCCGCGCGGCCACAGCGGCGATGTCGGCGGCGTCGATGAACGCGACCCTGCCGTCGCCGGTGGCCGTGACGATCTCGCCGGCGCGGACACCCGCCGCCAGCTGGTGCTCGCCGGTGAAGTTCTGCATGAACCACGACGGCCGCAGCACCGCCCACTCCGGCATGGCGCGCACGAGTGCGGGGAGAGCGCCCATCCCCGTGGCGCTCTCCGGCACCGCGGACGTGCTAAACAGCACAACTCGCCGCACGATTCGCGCCCGTGAAAGGAACGACTCGACCACCGGTGCGGGGTCCACGACCCCCACCGGAGGGATGAGGTAAACGCCGTGTACCCCGTCCAGCGCGCCTTCGAACGTCGCCGGCTCGTCCCAGTCGAACCGCACCTGGCCCGGCAGGGACGGTTTCCTGGTGCCCACCACGGCGTCGGGCAGCATCGGGGCGAGCAGGCTGCCGGTGGTCCCGGTGCCCCCGATGACGAGCGTGGTCACGACTTCCACTCGTGCAGGTTCAGCGGGTTCCAGTAGTCCCGGTAGTTCACGATCTCGCCGTCGCGGGTCTCGATGACCACGATGTAGGGGTACCGGTACGGCTCGCCCGTCGCCAGCACGACGCCCTCGGCGTCGAACTCGACGATGGCGACGTCCGGGTTGGTCGTCTGGTGGATGACCTGCTTGGGGAAGGCCTTGATGTCGTACATCTCCGGGTAGCCGCGCACGTAGTCGTGGATCGCCGCGCGGCCCTCCAGCCTGGCGGGCCAGCCGGGCGGTGCGAACGGGAACTCCGCCACGCCGTCCTCCGCCCACAGCTCGGCGAAGCCGGTCATGTCCTTGTCCAGCAGCAGCTGCAACGCCCTCGGGATGAGGTCCACGGATGTCCTCCGAATGAAGTGGACGAGACGGTCCCGTCCTGTCCACAACGTTAGGCGGGACGGGACCGTCTCGTCCAGTCCTATGATGTGCGTCATGACCAAGCGCACCCCTACCGGCGCCGCCGTCCTGCAGCCGCAGGTGACGAGGGCGATCACCGAGGCCGTTCTCGACGAGCTCGCGCAGACCGGCTACGGGCGGCTGTCGATGGAGGCGGTGGCCAAACGGGCGGAGGTCGGCAAGAGCGCGTTGTACCGGCGCTGGCCGTCCAAGCAGGAGATGGTGGTCGCGGCGCTGTCGGAGTTCTCCGTGCCGCTGGCCGGGATCGAGGACACCGGCTCGTTGCGCGGCGACCTGCTCGCGACCGTCACGGCGGTGCACGACTGGCTCACCCACCCGCGGTTCGCCACGATCCTGCCGGACCTCACCGCCGAGGCGGTCCGCAGCCCGGCGTTGTCCGAGGCGATCGCCAGGACGATAGGCGAACCGCGGCGCGCACTCGGCGCCGTGACGTTGCAGCGGGCGATCGACCGGGGCGAGCTACCGGCGGACCTCGACGTCGAGATCGCCCTCGACCTGGTCGCCGCACCGGTCTACTGGCGCCTGTCGGTACGACGCGCCGAGGTCGAGCCCGACTACCTCGAACGGCTCGTCGACCACCTGCTGCGCGCGCTTCAGTGCTGATAGCTGGGGTAGTCGACGTAACCGTGCGGGGCCTGGAACCAGGTCTCCCTGCCCGGCGTGGCGGCGAGCGGCAGACCGAGCCGGAACCGTTCGACCAGGTCGGGGTTGGCGAGGTACGCGCGGCCGTAGCTGATCAGGTCGGCGCCGTTGGCGAGCCAGCGCTCCCCCTCCTCGCGCGTGCTCTCGACCTCACCGATCTGGCCGCCGGGGTTGAGGATGAACGCGGTCGGCCACGCCTTGCGCAGCCCCATCAGGACCTCGTCGTCCGCGGTGGCCATGACGTGGACGTAGGCGATGTCCGGCAACGCTGTGAGCAGTTCGCCGTAGAGCACGGGCACGTTCTCCTCGACGATGCCCTGGAGCTGACCGCCGGGTGAGAGCCGGATGCCGACGCGCTCCGGTCCGACCGCGTCCGCCACCGCCTCGACCGCCTCGACGGCGAACCGGATGCGCCCGGCGACCGAGCCGCCGTAGCCGTCGGTGCGCTGGTTGGCGCTGGAGGACAGGAACTGCTGGATGAGGTACCCGTTGGCGCCGTGCAGCTCCACGCCGTCGAACCCGGCCTGGACCGCCTTGCGGGCCGCGTCGGCGAACGCCGCGACCTGCTCGGCGACCTCCGCCGTCTCCAGCGCGCGCGGGACCGGCGCCGGCGCCATGCCGGTCGGCGTGAACACCTCGGTGCCGGTGGAGATCGCCGACGGACCGACGGGGCGGTGCCCGGCGACGTCGACATGGCCGACGCGGCCGCCGTGCATGAGCTGGGCGAAGATCCGGCCGCCGTTGGCGTGCACGGCGTCAGTGACGACCCGCCAGGCCACGACCTGCTCGTCGTCGTGGAGGCCGGGCGTGAACGGGTTGGACTGGCCGACGGCGTTCGGCTGCACGCCCTCGGTGACGATGAGCCCTGCGGTGGCGCGCTGGGCGTAGTACGTGGCGGTCTCCCCGGTCGGCTTGCCGTCCACGGCTCGCGAACGGGTCATCGGCGCCATGACGAGGCGGTTCGGCAGGGTCAGGTTTCCGAGTCGGTAGCTGCTGAGAAGCATGGGAACTAGGCTAAAAACCTGACATTAACGTCAGAGGTAGCTTTTGTGGCGGAGGTCTCGTGCGTATCGGAGAGCTGGCAGAACGCACAGGCGTGAGCGTGCGCGCGTTGCGCTACTACGAAGAGCAGGGCCTTCTCGCCGCCGAACGCAGCGAGAGCGGCCAGCGGCGCTACAGCCAGAAGGCCGTGGACCGGGTGCGGCTGATCCAGCAGCTCTACGCCGCCGGCATCTCCAGCACGTCGATCCTGGAGATGCTGCCGTGCATCCTCACCGGGGTGGCGTCGCCTGACGTGCTGGCCAAGTTGCACGGCCACCGCTCCTCGGTGGTCAAGCAGGTCGAGGAGCTGCAGCGGACGCTCCGGCGGCTCGACACGGTGATCGCGGGCGCCACCGCGAGCTTCGAGTCCGGCAGGCCGGAGCCCTGCCCGATCAAGTGAGCGGACAGGGCCGGGACGTCAGATCGTCGCGGTGTCGATCACGAACCGGTACCGCACGTCGCTCGACAGCACGCGGTCGTAGGCGGTGTTGATCTCGTCGGCGCCGATCAGCTCGATCTCCGCCCCCAGACCGTGCTCCGCGCAGAAGTCCAGCATCTCCTGGGTCTCCGCGATGCCGCCGATCATCGAGCCTGCGAGCGTCTTGCGGCCGCCGAGCAGGTTGAACAGGTTGAGCGAGACCGGCTCCTCCGGCGCGCCGACGTTCACGATCGCGCCGTCGGTCTTCAGCAGCCCGAGGTAGGCGCCCAAGTCGAGCGGGGCCGAGACCGTGGACAGGACCACGTCGAACTTCCCCGCCAGCTCGGTGAACGTGGCCGGGTCGCTGGTGGCGCGGTAGTCGTGGGCGCCGAGCGCGAGCCCGTCGTCCTTCTTGCGCAGCGACTGCGACAGGACGGTCACCTCGGCGCCGAGCGCGGCGGCGATCTTGACGCCCATGTGGCCGAGCCCGCCGAGGCCGACGACGGCGACCTTCTTGCCCGGTGCCACACCCCAGTGCTTGAGGGGCGAGTAGACGGTGATGCCCGCGCACAGCAGCGGCGCGGCCACGTCGAGCGGAAGGCCGTCCGGGATGCGCACGACGAAGTTCTCGTCGACCACGATCTGCCGCGAGTAGCCGCCATAGGTGACGTCACCGCGGCGGTCGACGCCGTTGTAGGTCGCTGTGCTGCCGTTGGCGCAGTACTGCTCCAGGCCGCGCAGGCAGAACTCGCACTCGCGGCACGAGTCGACCATGCAGCCGACGCCGACCCGGTCGCCGACGGCGTGACGGGTCACCTCGGAGCCGACCTCGACGACCACGCCCGCGATCTCGTGACCCGGCACCATCGGGAAGATCGCCTCTCCCCAGCCCTCGTTGACCTGGTGGATGTCGGAGTGGCAGATGCCGGCGAACTTGATGTCGATCAGAACGTCGTGCGCGCCGACCTCGCGGCGTTCGATCGTCGTGCGCTCCAGCGGTGCCTTGGGTGCCGGAGCGGCGTAGGCAGCGACGGTGCTCATCAGGTTTCTCCTAGTTCTCGTCGTGTCGGTGACGACACTGCTCCGGTTCGAGGGGTTCACCCAGACACCTGGTTTTCGTACGACCGGCGTGCGTACTACTGGCAGTAGCAGGCACGATGCCCGGGACGCGGGGATACTCGGACCCATGACCGTTGACCCGCGCACCGAGCTGAGCGAGTTCCTGCGCAGCCGCCGGGCGCGGCTGTCCCCCGACGACGTCGGGCTGCCGCAGTACGGCAGGGCCCGTCGCGTACCGGGTCTGCGCCGCGAGGAGCTGGCGCAGCTCGCGGGCGTCTCCGTCGCGTACTACACACGCCTGGAGCAGGGCAACGGTCGCAACGTCTCCGACGAGGTGCTGGACTCGATCGCCCGCGCGTTGCGGCTGGACGACGCCGAGCGCGAGCACCTGAACAACCTGACGCGCAGCAAGCCGCACAAGAAGAAGAAAGAGCAGCGCTCCCAGGTCCGCCCCGCGTTGCAGCACCTGCTCGACGGCATCGCCGTGCCCGCGTACATCGGCGGGCGGCGCTCGGACATCCTCGCGTGGAACCCGATGGCCGCGGCGTTGTTCGGCGACTGGAGCCGGCTGGCACCGCGCGACCGCAACTGTGCGCGCATGATCTTCCTGCGGCCCGAGTACCAGAACCTCTTCGTCGACTGGGAGAGCAAGGCCGCCGACATCGTCGGCTTCCTGCGGCTCGACGCCGGGTGCTGCTCCGACGACCCGGAGCTCGCCGCGCTGATCGGGGAGCTCTCGCTGCGCAGCGAGCTGTTCCGGCAGCTCTGGGCCGCGCACGAGGTCAAGGAGAAGAGCTTCGGCACGAAGGTGGTGCGGCACCCGCTCGTGGGCGAGATGACGCTGTCGTACGAGACGCTGCGCATGCCCAGCGATCCGGCGCTGTTCCTGAACACCTACCACGCGGAACCCGGCTCCCCGTCCGCGGAGGCGTTGCAGCTGCTCGCCAGCTGGGGCACGGACGCGGCCCGAGCCGAGACGTCTGCTAAGACTCAGGCGTGAGAACGCCACGGCTGGAGATCGAGTACTGCACCCAGTGCCGGTGGCTGCTGCGCGCCGGGTGGACCGCACAGGAGCTGCTGACCACGTTCACGACCGAACTGGGCGAGGTCGCGCTGGTGCCCGGCACCGGCGGTGTGTTCGACGTCCGGCTCGACGGCGAGACGCTGTGGTCGCGCAAGGAGCAGGAGGGCTTCCCCGACCTCGCCGTGCTCAAGCAGCTGGTGCGCGACCGGGTGGCACCGGAGCGGTCCCTGGGCCACACCGATCGCAAGCACTCATGACCGTCAATCCGTCCTGATGAACCCCTTCGCCACCATCCAGTCCCTGGCGACCACACCCGCGTCCTTGCCCTCGACGTCGACCTGACGGCACAGCTCGATCATCTGGTCGTTGGTCAGGGCACGGCTCACCGTCTCCAGTGGACCGCG
>JASLAV010000080.1 GCA_030146905.1 Lentzea sp.
GCCTGATCCGCCCGAGCCGCCGGAGCCGTCCGGGATGCAGGAAGCCCCCACGCTGACCGGGGGAGAGCGGCAGCCTGGGGGCGGGTTCGTGGGTGGTCGGTGCGGCGGTCGCCTCTTGGCGGTGGGCACTTCGCGGCTCCAGCCGAACGGTGTTCCGCGAAGGCTTTGTGTTGGGGCCCGGGGACTCGTTCCGCACCGACCATCCTGTACAACGGCGCAGGGATCCGTTGTGTTTCTTGGGGAGCTGTGTGCTCGCTCACCGCTGTTCGGGTGAAATCCATTGTGGGGCAATGGATTCGGGGTAGGAAGCCCCCGAGTCGCCTGGGGGTGTGCGGCTCGGGGGCGGGTTTGTGGTGGTCGGTGCGGCGGTCGCCTCTCGGCGGATGGCTCGACGCGGTTCCAGCCGGACGGTATTCCGCGAAGGCGGTTGTGTTGGGGCCCGGGGACTCGTTCCGCACCGACCATCCTGTTCAACGGCGCGGGGATCCGTTGTGTTTCCAGGGAAGCTGTGTCCTCGCTCACCGCTTCGGGCTTCAGGTTCGTTGTCCTGCAGTCACTTCGTTGGGGGAAGTCCCCAGGTCGCCCGTCGGGGGAGAATGACGGCCTGAGGGCGAGCAATGGAGAGATCGGTGCGGCGGTCGCCTCTCGGCGAGCGGCTCGACGCGGTACCAGCCGGACGGTGTTCCGCGAAGGCGATGAGGTGAGGCCCAGGGGACACGGACCGCACCGACCAACCTGTACAACGGGATCCGGGCCGGAAGTGTTTCACGGATGATCTGTGTGGTGGCTCACCAACCGCTCAGGCCGAGGCCGCGCAGGCATTCGCGCGTGACGACGAACCGGTGTCCGGCGCGACCGGCATCACCCAGCCGTCCACAAAGGACGGCTCGGAGACCTACCCGCGCTCGGACGACTGGGGCGCGACCAGGCCCGACTCGTAGGCGATCACCACGAGCTGGGCGCGGTCGCGGGCGTGCAGCTTGGTCATCGCGCGGTTGACGTGGGTCTTCGCGGTGAGAGGGCTGATCACCATGCCCGCGGCGATCTCGTCGTTCGACCACCCGCGCGCGACCATGACGACGGCCTCGCGTTCGCGGTTGGTGAGCTGGGCGAGGCTGACGTTCCGCTGTTGCGGCTGGCTCACGTACCTGTCGATCAGCTTCCGCGTGATCGACGGGGCGAGCAGTGCGTCGCCGCGTGCCGCCACCCTCACGGCGTGCAGGAAGTCCTCCGGCTGGACGTCCTTGACCAGGAACCCCGCCGCGCCGGCCTTGAGGGCGTGGAAGACGTACTCGTCGAGGCCGTAGTTGGTGAGGATCACGACGTGCGTGTTCGCCAGCGCGGGGTCGGCGGCGATGCGGCGGGTCGCCTCGATGCCGTCGACCTGCGGCATCTGGATGTCGACCAGGGCGATGTCCGGGAGGTGCGCGCGGGCCTGTGCCAGTGCTTCCTCGCCGTTCGTCGCCTCCGCCACGACCTGGATGTCGTCCTCCGCGTTGAGCAGAGCGCGAAAGCCGCTGCGGATGAGGGGCTGGTCGTCGACCAGCAGGACGCGGATCACGGCTGTGCCACGGGCAGTTCGGCCTGGACGGTGAACCCGCCCTCGCTGCGTGGTGCGGCCCGCAGGCTGCCGCCGAGTGCCGTGACCCGTTCGCGCATGCCGAGCAGGCCGACTCCCGGTTCCGCGGTGGTGGGCGGGGCCTTGCCGTCGTCGTCGACGCGGACGAGCAGGGAGTCCGGCCGGTAGTCGATGCGGACCTGCGCGGTCGCGGCGGCGGCGTGGCGGGCGATGTTGGTCAGCGACTCCTGCACGATCCGGTACGCCGTGCGTTCGACGGCGGCCGGGACGTCGTCGTTGCGGCCCTCGATGGTCAGCTGTGCGTCGAGACCGGTCGCCCTGGCCCGCTGGACGAGTTGTTCGACGTCGCCGATGCCGTGCGGCGGGTTCTTGTCGTCGTCCCTCAACGCTTCCAGCGTCGCTCTGAGCTCCTTGGAGGCCTCGCGTCCGGCGTCGCGGATGGCGAGGAGCGGTTCCGGCACCTCCTCGCCGCGCTTCCTGGCCAGGTGGACGGCGACCTCGGCCTGCAGCTTGATCACGGAGATCTGGTGGGTGAGCGAGTCGTGCAGCTCGCGCGCGATGTGCAGTCGTTCCTCGTCGGCACGCCGCCGCGCCGCCTCCTCCTTCGTGCGTTCGGCTTCGTCGGCACGTTCCTCGGCCTGCCTGAGCGCCTCGCCGGCGGCCGCGGCGGCGACCAGCCAGGCGATCTGCAGGACGTCACGCGTCTGGGCGAACGCCTCGTACGTCGTGAGGTCGCGTGGCGAGACGAGCGCCGCGAGGGGGAGCGTGGCCAGCAACAGGACGGACCCGGCGAGGGTGACGACGCGGTGGCCCGCCTTCATCGCCGAGTACACCGCGAACAGGAACGCGATCACCGGCACGTCTGCCCCGGTCGCCTGGTAGGCCAGCGCGAGGACCGCGGTGGCCACGAGCACGGCCACCGGCGCCGTTCGGCGCTTCGCGAGCACGAGCCCGCTCGCGGCGAGGAGGACGTAACCCGGTGGTGTGGCGGGGTGCCCGGCCACGACGAGGCTCGCCGCCACCCCGGCGGCGATCGCCCAGTCCAGCCCGCGCGCGTTCATGGGTGCACCTTAAACCGCTGTTCGCGCTGGTAGATCCTGCGCTGGTACGACTTTCCGGCTACTGCGCCCGCGGTAGTCGCTGTCTGCGCTCGCACGACGACGCCGCACCGTCCGGAGTCCAGGCTTGGCGTCATGACACTTGCTGCTGCTTATGAGATGACCGCCGGACGCACGTGGTCGCTGGTAGGTGCCGCGTTCGGCGTGGCCGGACTGGTTCTGGGCGTGTTGGCGCTGAGGCGGGGCCGGGGTGCCGTGGCGTCGCTGGTCTGCGGCGCGCTCGGGATGGTGCTCGGCGCGATGGTCGTGCTGATGGCGCAGGGCGGTCCCGGCACCGGTTACGGCATCGTCGGCGGCTACGTCTCGCTGGTGCTGGGCGTCGCGGCGCTCGGGGTGGGCGGAGCCGCTATGCGAAGAGGCGCTCGGGCTGCTGCACGGCGCGCCGGGTGACGAGTCCGGCGGCGCCCCGCACCACCGCGAACTCGCCGAGCGGCGAGGCGACCAGCCGCGTGTGCCGTTCGCCGCCCGCGAGCACCCGCCGGTCCATCTCGGACTGGATCGCGGCGCTGAGGTGCTCGTGCAGCACGGCGTAGCTGCCGCCGAGCACGACGGTGGGGACGTCGAAGAGGTTCATCAGCGTGGCCAGCCCGACGCCGAGGGCCTGCCCTGCCCGGTGCACCGACCTGAGCGCCTTGGGGTCTTGAGCCTCGAGTGCCCTGTGGAGCGAGTCGAGCCTTCTGCGTCCGGCCTCGCGCAGGATGACGTCCAAGCCCGCGTACTGCTCCACGCATCCGCGGCTGCCGCACGTGCACCGCACGCCGTCGCGTTCGATGACGACGTGCCCGAGCTCACCGGCGAAGCCACTGGTGCCCCGGTAGACCTCGCCGTTGAGCACGACGCCCGCGCCGATGCCGACGTCCGCCGACACGTGCACGAAGTCCTCACCCGCCAGGTGCCGTGGCCACAGGTGGGCGAGCGCGGCGAGGTTGGCCTCGTTGTCCAGCTCGACCTGCGTTCCCAGCCGCCGGGAGAGGCCTTCCGCCAGGGGGACCTTCACGAGCCGCGGCAGGTTCGGGGCCCTGACCACCACGCCGTCGTGCACGACACCCGGCACCGCCAGGCCCGCGCCGAGCAGCTTCCGGTCGCCGGTGATCTCGCGGATCAGCTCGGCGACCCGGTCCAGGACCTCGTCCGGCGTGTCCCTGCGGACGTCGGCGGGGACGAGGTGACGGCGGATGGTCTCGCCGTCGAGGCCCAGGGTCTCGACGGCGAGGTGACTCACGTTGATCTCCGCGCCGACCGCGACCGGTCCGTCCGGGTGGAAGCGCAGCGGTTTGGACGGCCTGCCCATGCCGGCGAGCGTCGCGGGCTCCTCGAGCAGGATCCCGTTGGCCAGCAACGGCTCGGTGAGGTTGGACAGCGTGGCCTTGGTCAGGCCGGTGCGGGCCGCGAGGTCGGCACGCGAGCCTGGGCGGTCGACGAGGGCCAGCAGGACCGTCCGCAGG
>JASLAV010000156.1 GCA_030146905.1 Lentzea sp.
CGGCGCGCACATGAGGTTCATCGGAACGAGGAGCAGGCACAGCAGCAGCACGTTGCCGTCCCCCAGACCGACGGGGATCTCCAGCACCGCCATCAGCACGAGCAGCACCAGCACGCTGGGCACCCGCTTCACGCCGCCGTAGACCAGGCCGCCCACGATCGACGCCGCGCACATCGCGAAGAACACCGCGCCCAGCCAGCTCTGCTTGCCGATGTGCTCCAGCGACGCGATCGCCGAGACCTCCATGCCGCCGAGGCAGACCGTCGCGCCGACGCACACGACCAGCACGCCGACGATCCGTCCGCGCATCCACTGGAGGATCTTCGGCTTCTGGCCGTCGGCGACCTCGTCCTCGTGCAGCGTCGGCGGGTTCGTCCAGTACAGCACCACGCCCGCGAGCAGGATCGCGACGCCGATGACCACCAGCGCGGTGTTCGTGGAGAACCTCGTCGCGACGAGCACGCCCAGCGCCGGGCCGCCCATGAACGACAGCTCGACCGAGATCGAGTCGACCGACAACGCGACCCTGCGCCTGTCCTCCGGCACGAGCGCGGTGATGACCTGGCGGCCGATCGACATCATCGGCACGCCCACCAGGCCGACCACGAACGACGTCACCAGCAGCGTCCAGTAGCCCATCAGCGGCGCGGTGAGCCAGAACGCCGACGACGCCGTGACGCTCACCGCCAGCATCGGCCGCAGGCCGCGTTCGTCGACGAGCCTGCCCATCAGCGGAGCGCCCAGCCCCATGCCGATCGTGCCCGCCGCACCGACCAGTCCCGCCGCGCCGTAGCCCCGGTCGAGGGTGACCGCGACGTGCAGTGTCAGGACCACGCCGATCGCCGCGGGAGGCATCCTCGCGAAGAACATCAACAGGCCCAGCGGGCGGACTCCTGGCAACATCAGGACTTGTTTGAAGGGGGCGAGGTCCACATGGTCATCCTCGCCCGCCTGGCAAAAGGTTTTACTTGCTAACGATGTGATCCGGCGTACAGGTCCTCCAGCGCCCGGTACGCCTTCGCGACGAACGGCCGCGCCTTCGCGTACCTCTCGACCTGCCCCTCCTCCGGCGTGATCGTGCGGCTCGGCGTCACGAGGTCGACGGTCAGGCTCGGGATCTCGTCCAGCGCACGCCACGCCAGCAGCGCCGCGCCCACGGCGGAACCACCGGTGTCCTCGGTGAGGTGCAACGGCATGCCGAGCGCGTTCGCCAGGGTCTGGGCCCAGATCTGCGAGCGGAAGGCACCACCGGTGATCCGCAGCGACTCCACGTGCGGAACGGCCTCCAGCACCAGCGCCAGCTGCTGGCACACGCCCTCTACCAGTGCCTTGGTGATCTGCTGCGGGGTGTGTTCGCGGCGCAGGCCGAGCAGGGCAGCGTGGGCGGTCGGGTCCCACCACGGCGCGCGCTCGCCGAGCAGGTACGGCAGCGCCACCAGACCGTCCGAGTCGACGCCCGCGGCCTGGGACAGCAGGTCGCCGACCGGGACGCCGAACGTCTCAGCGGCCCACTGCGCGACCACGCCGCCGTTGCTGATCGCACCGCCGCGGACCCAGAGGCCCTCGCCGATGGCGTAGCTGAACGTCCTGCCCTCCTCGTCGACGCCGGGACCCAGTTGCGCCACGCGGAGCGCGCCCGACGTGCCGAGCGAGACCGCGCCGGCACCGGGGGTGGCCGCGCCGACGCCGAGGTTGCCGAGCGGTCCGTCACCACCGCCGACGATCACCGGGATGCCGGCGCGCAGGCCGGGGATCACGGCCTTCAACGGCGTGGAGTGCGTGGGCTCGACCAACGGCGGGAGCTGGTCCGCCGTGACACCGGCGAACTCCAGCGACGGCTCGTGCCACTGCAGCGTGTGGATGTTCATCAGACCGGTGCCCGAGCCGCACGAGTGCTCGTTGAGCAGCTCACCGGTGAGGTGGAGGTGCACGAAGTCCTTGATCTCGCACCACTTCGCGGCGCGGATGCCGTTCTCGTGGAACCACGCGAGCTTCATCAGCGGCGTGAACGAGTGGATCGGGGTGCCGGTCGCCTGGTGCAGCGCGCGGCCCTCCTCCGTGCCCCGCAACCGTTCCGTCTGCTCGACGGCGCGGTTGTCGGCCCAGCTCAGCGCGTCCGTGACGGGACGCAGGTCCGCGTCGAGACCCATGATCGAGTGCATCGCACCCGTCAGCGAGATGGCGCGCACGTCGTCGGAGGCCAGCTCGCGGATCGCGTCGAACGCCGCGTCGAGCACCTGCTGCGGATCGTGCGTGGCCTTGAGACCGCTGGTGTGCATCGGATAACCGCGCTCGGTCGAGGCGACGACACGGGCCTGTGCGTCGACCGCGACGACCTTGGTCGCCGTGGTGCCGAGGTCCACCGCCAGGACGATCACGACTCTGCCCTCCGAGCGGTGAAGACGGCGAAGCTCGGGGACTTCCGCAGCGGGCCCCAGAACTCGTCGCCGCGCTCGTCGTCCGGCGTCACGGACGGGTGCAGCGCCACCTCGGCGAGCCCTGCCCTGACCAGCGCGCCGTCGAACACGCCGCGCTCCCAGTAGAAGGAGTCGAAGTCGAACGGCGGGTCGCCCAGCACGTGCACGGTGACCGGCTGCTTCACGTCCATCGGACCGGTGCGGGTGATCTCGTAGCCGTAGCGGCCGTACTGCGCGAGCAGGTCCCAGTCGGCGTCGGGGTTCGGCACCAGCACGACGAGCTTCCCGCCGGGAGCCAGGTTGGCCTTCAGGTTGCCGACCATCCTGTCGACCGCGGGCACGTCGTCCGCGTAGCCGAGCAGCCACACGGCCGTCACGACGTCGAACTCGCCCAGCACGGGCAACGTGGCCGCGTCGTGCTGCTCGTAGGTGATGCCGCGCGGTTCGCGTTCCTCGACGTGCCGCGCGTACCCGACCATCTCGCCCGCGGAGTCGACACCCACCACCCTCGTCGCGCCGAGGTCGTGGAAGAGCCGGGCGTAGAAGCCCGTGCCGCACGCCACGTCCAGGACGGACCTGCCGCGCAGGTCCCCCGTCGCGGACAGCAGCGTGGAGCGCTCGGCCAGTCCGGTCGGGATGTGTTTGGCACGTTCGTAGATCGCACCCAGCGCGTCGTACTGCTCGTCGCTCTCCGCCATGCGCGTCAGCCTAAAGAGAAAAGGCCCCTGCCGTTCGCACGACAGGGGCCTTCACGCATCACGATCAGAGTCGCTTGGCGAGCTCTTCCGCGACCTCGTAGGTGTTCAGGGCGGCACCCTTGCGCAGGTTGTCACCGCACACGAAGAAGTCCAGCGTGTTCGGGAAGTCCAGCGCCTGGCGCACGCGGCCCACGTACGTCGGGTCCTCGCCCACCACGTCGGCCGGCGTCGGGAAGCGCTTCGCCGCCGGGTCGTCGACCAGCACGATCGTCGGCTGCGCCTCGAAGATCTTGTGCGCGGCCTCGACCGTGACCTCGCGCGCGAACGTCGCGTGGACGGACAGCGAGTGCGTGGTGACGACCGGGACGCGGACGCACGTCGCGGAGACCTTCAGGTCCGGGATGCCGAGGATCTTGCGGGCCTCGTTGCGGACCTTCAGCTCCTCCGACGACCAGCCGTCGTCCTTGAGCGATCCCGCCCACGGCACCACGTTCAGCACCAGCGGGGCGGGGAACGGCGAGTCCTCCGCGGACAGACCGGCCGCGGAGAGCGCCTCGGCGACGTCGCCGGCCGCGACACCCGCCTCCTTGCCCGCCAGCGCCGCGATCTCGGCGTAGAGGCGGTCGATGCCGGACTGACCGGCGCCGGACGCGGCCTGGTAGGAGGCGACGACCAGTTCCTTGAGCTCGAACTCGCGGTGCAGGGCACCGAGCGACGCCATCATCGACAGCGTCGTGCAGTTCGGGTTCGAGATGATGCCGCGCGGACGATCGTTGATCTTGTCCGCGTTCACCTCCGGCACGACCAGCGGCACGTCGGCGTCCATCCGGAACGCCCCGGAGTTGTCGATCGCGACGGCACCGCGCTCGACGGCGATCGGCGCCCACTCGGCGGAGACCTCGTCCGGCACGTCGAACATCGCGATGTCGACGCCGTCGAACGCCTCTGCCGAGAGCGCGATGACCGTGACGTCCTGGCCGCGCACGTTGATCTTCTTGCCCGCCGAGCGCGGGGACGCGATCAGCCTGATCTCGCCCCACGGCACGGACGAACGGCTGTTGATGATGTCGATCATCACGGTGCCCACGGCACCGGTCGCGCCGACCAGCGCGAGAACGGGGGCGGTCATCGGCCAGTCCCTGCGTAGACGACGGCCTCTTCGTCGGTGCCCAGGTCGAACGCGTCGTGCAGGGCACGGACGGCGTCGTCGAGCTGGGTGTCGCGGCAGATGACCGAGATGCGGATCTCCGAGGTGGAGATGATGTCGATGTTGACGCCGGCCGTGGCCAGCGCCTCGCAGAACAACGCCGTGACGCCGGGGTGCGAGCGCATGCCCGCGCCGATCAGCGACACCTTGCCGACGTGCTCGTCGTAGAGGACCTGGTCGAAGCCGATCTCACCGCGGGACTTCTCCAGCGCGGCCACCGCGCGCGGGCCGTCGACCTTGGCGAGCGTGAACGTGA
>JASLAV010000301.1 GCA_030146905.1 Lentzea sp.
TTCGGGTCCATGTTCGACAACACCCACGTTGAGGTACCCGTACTTCACCGGCCACGGGAAGTCGCCCTCCTGGAAGGGAGCCCTCATCACCGCGTACTGGTTCTCCGGCACACCACCGCGGTGCACGAGCGTCTCCGTGCCGCGGCTGACACCCGAGAACAGCGTGCGCACCTCGACCTCACCCGGACCGGGCTCGGCCAGTGCGACCTGCCGAACTTCCCCTTTTCCGGATTCATTGAGCCAAAAGGCACTCGCCGTACGTGTCACTCGACAACACCTCCGCCGCACGAAGTTCACCAGGAGCATCTGATGATCACACTTCAGCACACGAGGACGCCTGCCGTCGTACGGGAGCCTGCCGTCTGGGCGGCGGCTCAGGTGGTCCTGCTGGGTGTGGTCGCCGCCACGACCGGTCTCGGACCGCTCGGCTGGGCCGCCGGCCTCGCCTACGGGTTCGCCACGTGGGCGTTCCTCGGCTACGGGATGCAGCGGCACCGCACCAGGTCGCTCGGGCCCGCTGACCGCGTCACGCTGGCACGGGGCCTGATGGTCGGCGCGGTGACCGCGCTGGTCGCGGACCGCGCCGGCCAGGACGTGCCGGTGGTGCTGGTCGTGACGCTGGCGGCCGTCGCCCTCTCGCTCGACTGGGTCGACGGTCAGGTCGCCCGCCGCACCGGCACGTCGAGCGCGCTGGGTGCCCGGTTCGACATGGAGGTCGACGCGTTCCTGATCCTGGTGCTCAGCGCCTACGTGGCCGTGCACATGGGTCCGTGGGTGCTCGCGATCGGGCTCATGCGGTACGTGTTCGTCGCCGCGTCGTGGCGCCTGCGCTGGATGAACGCCCCGCTGCCCGCCAGCTACGCCCGCAAGGTCGTGGCAGCGACCCAGGGGATCTTCCTCGTCGTGGCGGCGTCGGGCCTGTTCCCGTTCGCGCCGGTCCTCATCGCTCTCGCGCTGGCGTCGCTGGTGTGGTCGTTCGGTCGCGACGTGCTGTGGTTGTGGAACAACGCCGCCGTCCAGGTGCGAGAATCCCGCCATGTCTGAGCAGAGCTCAACCGCGGCGAAGGTCGGCAACGTCGTCGTCTGGATCCTGCAGATCGCGCTCGCCGTGCAGTTCTTCATGAACGGCTACGCCTTGTTCACCGACCAGTTCGTCGCGAAGTTCGACGACATCGGCTTCGGCCAGTGGTTCCGGTACTTCACCGGAGTGCTGGAGATCGCCACCGCGGTCGGCCTGCTCATCCCGCGGATCTGCGGTCTCGCGGCACTGGGCCTCGCCGGCATCATGGCCGGCGCGGCGCTCACCGAGATGGTCCTGGTGACCAACGGCGGCCTCGACGACGCGAAGATGCCGCTGCTCTTCATGGTGTGGGCGCTGGTGATCGCGGTCTACCGCCGGGAGCAGATCCTCGGCGCGCTCAGTCTCGTGAAGAAGAAGTGACCTTCGGGAAGTAGCGGAGCACCGCGACGTCCCCGACTCTCGTGACGTCCTCCAGGTGGAACCGGTGTGCCGGTCCACCGGGGAACGCGGCGGGGTTCACGAAACGCGGGGCCGTCGCCTGCCCGATGAGCATCGGTGCGACAGCGACACGGATCTCGTCGGCGAGTCCTGCTTCGAGGAACGCCGTGTGGATGCTCGTGCCGCCTTCGACCATGAGCCTCTTCACCCCGCGCGCACCGAGGTCGTCCAGGATCTCCGGGAACTCGCTGAAGGTCTTCGTCTCGGCCAGGTGGTCGACCGTGGTCCTCTCGCTCCTCGTGTAGACCAGCCGCTCGCCACCGCAGTGCCAGAACCGCAGATCGGGGTCCAGCTCGCCGCTCCTGGTGACGGTGACGCGCAGCGGGAACTCCGGCTTTCCCTCGGAAACCCTCTGCGCGCGCCGCTCCTCGCTGTAGACGAGCAGCCGCGCGTTGTCGCGGCGCAACGTCTCGGCCCCCGCCAGGATCGCGTCCGACTCCGCGCGCATCCGGTCGACGTGGTCGAAGTCCTCCGCGTTGGAGAGCGGGAACCTCTCGGTGCCTCGGTCGTCGATGTGGCCGTCGAGGCTGACGGCGACGCTCAGCAGTACGTGCGGGCGGGTCACGGACCCGATCGTAGGCCAGTTGAACCGTCCACGTGCCTGGCCGCGTTTACCTTCTGAGGCGGGAAAGGGGAAACTCGGTGAGGATGTTGTTGCGTCGGACGGCCACTGTTCTGGCGGGGCTGTTCGTGTTGTTCGTGCTCGTCGCACCGAGCGACCTGGAGAAGTTCACGCCGGAGGCGTTCCTGCGCGTACCGCTCGAAGGCCTCATCGGCGTGATGGTGCTGGTGCTGCTGCCGGACCGGTTCCGCAAGCCGTTCGCCGTCGCCGGTGGTGTCGCGCTGGGCCTGTTCACCGTTGTGAAGATCATGGACATCGGCTTCGACGTGGTGCTCTACCGGCCGTTCGACCTCGTGCTGGACTGGCCTCTGCTGGTGCCCGCCGTCGACTTCGTGGACGTGACGTTCGGCCGCTTCGCCTCCGTGCTGGCCGTGGGTCTCACGGTCGCGCTGGTCGCCGGGATCGTGTGGCTGGCCGCGGTTTCCGTGCTGCGGCTGAGTTCCGCCGCCGCCGGACGGCGTCCCGTCGCGATCCGCGCGGTGGCGTTGGTGGCCGTGGCGTGCGTTTCGCTTGCCGTGCCCGGGATCACGGTCTACTCCGACTCCGCGGCCACGGCGCTGACCGACCACGCCCGGCGGGTCCAGGTCGGGCTGCACGACCAGGAGGTGTTCGCGGCGGAGGCGTCGGTCGACGCGTTCCGCGGGCACTCGGGGCTGCTGTCCTCGTTGCAGGGCAAGGACGTCGTCTTCACGTTCGTGGAGAGCTACGGCAAGTCGGCGCTGGACATGCCCGGCGTGGCGGCGAAGCTGGCTGACGGCAACACCCGGCTGCAGGCGCGCGGGTACACGGCCAAGTCCGCCTACCTGACCTCGCCGACGGCCGGTGGCGGCAGCTGGATGGCGCAGGCGACGCTGCTGTCCGGGTTGTGGATCGACAACCAGCAGCGGTACCGCAACCTCGTGGCCTCCGACCGGCTCACGCTGCCGCGGGCGTTCCGCGAGTCGTCGTGGCGCTCGGTCGGTGTGGTCCCCGGCATCACGCAGGCGTGGCCGGAAGGGGACTTCTTCCACTACGACAAGATCTACGCCGCACAGGACCTCGGCTACGCCGGTCCGCGCTTCGGTTACGCCACGACGCCCGACCAGTTCACGCTGGAGTCGTTCCAGCGCAACGAACGTTCGAAGGCCCACGGCCCGGTGATGGCGGCGATCCCGATGGTGTCCTCGCACGCGCCGTGGTCGCCGACGCCGGACTTCGTGGACTGGTCGTCGCTGGGCGACGGCTCGATCTACGGCACCATGCCCGCCTCGAACGACCCGCCGGAGTCCATCTTCGGCCGCGACCCCGCTGCCGTGCGCGCCGACTACGCGCACTCGGTCTCGTACTCGCTGGAGTCGGTGATCTCCTACGTCGAGCGGTACGGCGACGAGAACCTGGTCTTCGTGTTCCTGGGCGACCACCAGCCGGCGCAGATGGTGACCGGCGAGGGGGCGTCGCGGGACGTGCCGATCACCATCGTGGCCAAGGACCCGGCCGTGCTGTCGCGCGTCGAGGCCTGGAAGTGGGACGACGGGCTCAAACCGGGAGGGTCGGCCCCGGTGTCGCGGATGAGCGACTTCCGGGACCAGTTCCTCTCGACCTTCTCGCCGCCCAGGCCCTGATCAGCCCATCGTCTTCTGGCCGTCGATCGTCTCGCGGATGATGTCCGCGTGGCCCGCGTGCTGCGAGGTCTCCGCGACGATGTGCACGAACACGCGCCGCGCCGACCGCGTCTTGCCCTCGGGGAACCACGGGGCCGACGGCAGCACGTGCGAGAGGTCCAAGTCGACGGTCTCGACCAGCTTGTCGGTGTAGGCCGCGACCTCGTTGTAGCGGGCGATGATGCTCTCGAGCGTCTCGCCCGGCTCCATCCGGAAGTTCGCCGCGTGGTTCTCGTAGGCCTCCGAGCCGAAGTCGAACTCCATCGCCGCGGTGCCGTGCTCGATGAACTTGACCCAGTTCTCCTCGACCGTCGCGACGTGCTTGATCAGGCCGCCGATGCACAACGCGCTGGCGGTCGGGCTCGACGCCGCCTGCTCGTCGGTCAGGCCCTGCGCGGTGAACGTCAGGAACCAGCGGTGCTGCCGGAGCGTCTCGAGCAGGTCCGCACGCTCGCCGGTGAGGATCTCGGTGGTGGTCATCGCTGTAGTCCTTCGCTCGTTTGTCCCGACACGAATGACTGTATGACCACTTGAGGTCAGCTTGTGTCCTAGACGAGCGCCGCCTCTGGCGGGACTTGCGCGGCGTTCGAGCGACCCGGCTCCGACCTGCGCGTCACTGTCGGTGAATCACCCGAAAGAGACGTGCTTCAGCCAGAGGTCGAGCAGTTCTCGATCACCGGTCGAGCGCCGCACCGGGACGCGCTGGTAGAGGACCAGCAGCAGTTCGACGAGGTCCGCCTCGACGGTCACCGCGGCCTCGCCGTCGCCACGGCCGTTGCGGATGACGTCACCGGTCAGGTCGACGAACCAGGACGCCTCCCGGGTGACGAACTTCAGCGTCCTGCCAGGTCCGAGCAGGTTCCGCTTCTCCGGCCGGTGCTCGAAGTGCTCCGGCTGCTCGTCGAGCCACATCCAC
Source organism: Lentzea sp. (assembly GCA_030146905.1). The sequence continues at coordinate 4,698 of JASLAV010000301.1, forward strand.
TCGTCGATCGCGTCCAGCGCGACAGACGGGTCGACCTCGAACGGCAGGCCCGCGGCGAGCGTGGCGTCCGCGCGGTGCACGAGGGTCTCGTGGGTGAACCGGCGGGCGTAGAACTGTGCGCCGCTGCCGATCGGCGTCCACACCTCGGCGTCAGGACCGGCCTGCTGCAGCGTGGTGGCCAGCGCGTGGGCGCCCTCGCGCAGCCAGTCGGACGGGACCGGCCCGGTGTCGTCACCGTCGACCTTCCTGACCCGGCCGTCGTCGAGGAACGCGGTGGCGCGGGTGCGGACGGTCTCCTCCGCCCAGCGGTGCCCGCCGCCGACGTGGCGCACCACGGTGCCGATGGTCCATCCGGGACACCACGGCACGGGTGTGCTCAGGTCGGCGTCGAGCTTCGCGAGCAGGTCGGTCTGGACGATGATCTCGGCGCAATGACGGTTGAAGTCCATGGTGGATCCGACTCTGTCACGCGCCGGAACTCATCGGTCGAGGTAACCGTCGTCGAGCCGGTCGACGCGGCCGCCGCCGTCCTCGGTCTCCTCGATGTGCATGGCGGTCTCTTCCGGTGCGGTGACGTAGGCGCTTTCGCCCGCGTCGACCGCGATGGCGTCCGGCTCCTCGTCGATGGGCTCGCCGCCGCCTTCGGGGGTGGTGAACTGGTGTTCGGTCATGCCCTCGTGGTTTCCGGCGAGCCGGACGCGCAAACGTCAGCAGCGCGGCGCCGGTGCGCCGTCCGGACCACCGCTACGCAGCGTCACGAGGTTCGCGCGGGTCAGCCCCAGCACCGCCTGGGCCGTCGCACGGACGGCGGTGGTGGCGTTGAAACCGGACGCGTCGAACGCGATCGCGCCCCTCTCGGTTCCGGCGCACGTGACCTGCAACGACTTCAGGTAGTTCCGCGCCCTGGTGAGGGAGGGGCCCTGGAGGACCTGGGCCGCGAGCCCGGTGCTGTTGGCGTTGGAACCGCCCTGAGCGCTCGGGAAACCGCCGTCGGCCCGCTGCTTCGAGCGCAGCCACGCCACGGCGTCGGTCGTCGGCTCGCCCTGCGCGCGCAGCGCCTGGACCGCGATGGCGGTCGCGTCGACGTCGCTCACGCACGGCGAGGTCTCGAACGTCACGGGGAAGCCGCCGTCGGGGCACTGGCTGGCGGCCAGGTAGGCGGCGCCCTTGGCGTCGCGGCCGAGGGCGAAGAGCGCGTAGGACTGGGTGAAGGCGTTGGAGAAGTCGCCGAACTGCGATCGGTCGGAGAACCGCCCGGACGGCGCCTGCAACGCCCTCAGCCCTGCGATCAGGTCCACCCCGCCGAACGCACGCGGGTTCTTGCCCTTCACCCGCGCGGCGACGGCCAGCTTGGCATGCGCACCCGCGTACGACTCGCCGTCGGTGCCCAGGTAGGCGCCGGAGACCTCGGGCTCGGCGAGCCACGCGATCGCGCGGTCGGCGTAGTCGTCGGCGGTGCGGGCGGCGGCGAAGGCGAAGACCGCGTCGACGGTCAGGCCCTGGTCCGGGTACTTCACGCCGCCGAACTCGGTCTCCAGGCGCTCACCGTCGGCCATCTGCCTCGCGAGCCACCCGGCGGCGAAGTCGACGCGGTGCGCGGTACCGGCGGACGCGGGCGCGGCGGTGGTGACGAGTGAGGCGCCGAGCACGGCGGCGACGATCAGTTTCTGCACGTGCCCGACCCTCTCATTCCGGCACTCGCGACCGGTGTGTTTTGCGAGACTCGTCGCATGCGCCTCGCCCTGTCCCTGCTCCTGGTGCTGACCGCGTGCTCGCCGGCCCCCGCCGACCCGGTGGCGCTGATCGAGGAGTGGCTCGACGTGATCCGCGACCAGCCGTCGGTGCGGTTCACCGTGGAGATCCAGGTCGAGGGCGACGACCCGCGCCGCACCGCGTACGCCGGTGTGCGGCACGTCGACCCCACCGGTGGCGCCACGGCGCAGCAGGACGTGACCGCGCACAGCGAGGGCCGCCACCACGTCACCGACTACCGCGCGGTGACGCTCGGCCACGACACCTACCTCCAGCACAGCACGCTGACCATGCCGCCGGGCAAGACGTTCGCACGCATGGAGCTCAACGGCACGTTGTGGGCGGGCACGTACCTGTCGCACCTGTCGATCGACGAACAGCGGTACCACCCCGGCTCCCTGTTCGGCGACGTCGACCGCAAGACGGTCCGGCTCACCGAACGGTCCGGCAACCGGTACGTGTTCGCCGCGGGCGGTGTGCCGCACTCCGGCGGCTACGCGAACGGCGACGTGCGGCTGGTCGTCGAGGTCGACGATGACAACCGCGTGGTCGGGGTGGAGCGGAGCGCGCCTTCCGCCGACCGGCAACGGGAACGCTTCACCGCCTCGTACGGCCAGTGGGGCACCGCACCGGACGTGCTGCGCCCGCCGGAGGAGAACGTGGCTGATCCGCGCGAGGTCAAGGTCGGGACATGATCGCCGACCTCAAGCGGTACCTGCAGGAATCACGCGAGTCGGTGCTGTCCTCTTTGGACGGACTGGACGAGTACGACGTGCGCCGCCGCTCCTGCCCAGCGGCACCAACCTCCTGGGCCTGGTGAAGCACCTGGCCGGCATCGAGCTCGGCTACCTCGGCGAGTCCGCGGGCCGTCCGGCGCCGGTGACGCTGCCGTGGCTCGAGGACGGGTCGATCTGGCAGAAC
>JASLAV010000318.1 GCA_030146905.1 Lentzea sp.
GGCCGCGCGAGGTGAGCAACTGGCCGAGGCTGGAGGCGGTGAGCCCCTTGCCCAGGGAGGAGGCGACGCCTCCCGTGACGAAGACGTGCTTGGTCGTACGTGCCTGCTGCACCAACGGGGCTCCCGTGAAAATCGTGGGGGTAAATCCCCCTATCCACGGGCCATAACGCTAACACGCCGCTCGTCACTGAGCGCACCACGACCCGGCAGATCACATCACCCGATCGGCGCAGTGGGGGGTTTTGCCGAACTCCCCCGGTACGGCGCGGCATCAGGAATCGTTGTCACGTGACCTTCGACGTGGCAGGGGAAGCCGCACGAGCCGTGCACGACCGCTCAGCGGCTTGGCGTTTCATCGAGGGGTTCGCGGCCTCCTGGGCCGACCCGCTGGAGCCGCAGGACGGCTGGAACAGGTCCGACCTCGCCGCCGCCGAGGACCAGCTGCGCGTGCGGCTGCCGGAGGCGGTGAAGGAGGCGCTGTCGCTGTTCGGCCGCAGGCCCGACCTGACCAGCAACCAGGACCGCCTGCTCACCCCGTCGGAGCTGCGCGTCGTCGGCGACGTGCTGGTCTTCCGCGACGAGAACCAGTCCGTCGCCGCCTGGGGTGCCTCGCTCGGCGGCGACGACCCCGAGGTACTGATGAAGCTCGACCTCGTGGACTCCAGGGACGAGCACTGGGAGGCGTGGCTGCCCCGGTTCTCGCTGGCGTGCGTGGAGATGGTGCTGTCGGAGGCGTTGTTCCGCGACGGTGCCGAGACAGCGGACAGGGAGATGTCCGAGGAGGACATCTCCCTGTTGCGCGACCGGTTCGCCACGCTGACGCTGCACAGTCCCGGCACCCGGTGGTTCGCCGGCGACGACGTGATCGTCCGCAAGGACGACGACGAGTGGCTGTGGGCCCGCGCCCGCACTCCGGAAGCGCTGGAGTCGTTGATCAAGCAGGTGCCGGGCGACTGGACGACGGAGTACTAGCTCGCGATGCCGGGTGAGGAGGCCTCGGCGTTGCCCGCCACGCCGTACCTGCCGGAGCGGCCCTCCAGCTGTTCGCGCAACGCCATCACCACGACGACCTGGCCTGCCGGGGTGTCGGAGTTGTCCACAGTGGACAAAATCGACGTCGCCGCGGTGTCCGCGCGCACCACGCCGATGGCGCCCGTGCCGTTCGCGGATCCGTTCGCGCCGGCCAGCACGACGCCCGCGCCGGACCGGTCGAGCTGGGTCGTGAAGCGCGCGACGGTCGACGCGCGGTCGGCCGCCGAGTCGCCGAGCGCGGCTCCACCGGTCAGCACGATCGCGAGCTGCGCGGGCTTCACACCGGAGGTCGCCTTCACGAAGCCGGCGTTGGACAGGCCGGCGAGCGCGGCGGCGGCCTCTTCCGGCTTGGCCTGCTGCTCGTTGTTGGTCGGGTTGAGCAGCAGCAAGGTGCCGAACAGGCCACCCGCGCGCGTGCCGGGGTCCGCGGCCGTGGGCAGCTGCGACCCGGCGGGCTGCAGCCGTGCCACGAGGTCGCGCAGCTGGTCGCCGCGGGACGGGTCGGCGAACGCGTCGGTCAGCTGGACCTCACCGGTGACGGTGGCACCCGCGGACTTCAGCAGGCCCGACAGCGCGTCCCGGTCCGACGGACGCGCGTCGGAGGTCGTGACGAGGACGACGGTGCGCTCGGTGAGCCGGTCCTTGACCGCGAGCGGGCCGACGGACGCGGCGAACTCGTCCGCCTCCGTCAGCTTGGCGTGCAACGCGTTGCGGTCGTTCTGCAGGTCGTTCACCTGCTGTGCCAACGAGTTCTTCTCGTCGCTCAGGCCGGACAGCAGCCGCCCGCTGATCGCGGTCGACCCCAGCACGACCCCCACCGCGAGTGCGAGGAAGACCGCGGTGATCGAAACTATGTGGTATCGCAGCGTGATCACGAGAAGATCCCCTTGAACCAGTTGACGACGGATTGCCAGCCGTCGACCACGATGTCGACGTAGACGTGACCGACGCCGGACACCGCGAGCGCCGCGGCCATGGCGGCGATCGCGGCGGTCACCAGCAGGACGATCACGCCCAGCGAGACCCGGCTGCGGTGCAGTGTCGCGACGGCCTCCCCGTCGACGAGCTTGCTGCCGAGCTTGAGCCGGGTGAGGAACGTGGAGGGGTTGGAACCGGAGTGCCCGCGGTCGAGGAACTCGCGCAGCGTCGCGCGCAGCCCCACCGTCACGACCAGGGACGCCCCGTGCGCTTCTGCGAGCAGCAGGGCGAGGTCCTCCGCGTTGCCCGACGCGGGGAACGTCACCGCGCCGATGCCGAGGTCCTGGATCCGCTGCAGGCCGGGCGCGTGGCCGTCGGCCTGCGCGGGGACGACCACCTCCGCGGCCGCGCGCAGTGACGCGGTGCCGATGCCGTCGGGGTCGCCGACGATGATGTCCGGCGTGAGCCCGGCGTCGATCAGGGTGTCCGCGCCGGCGTCGACGCCGATCAGCACCGGCCGGTACTCGCGGATGTACTTGCGGAGCTTGCGCAGCTCCTCGGCGTGCGACGGTCCACCCGCGACGACGAGCACCTGCCGGTCGCGCATCGGCACGTAGACCTCGGGCACGCCGACACCGTCGAGGACGAGCGCGCGTTCGCGGCGCAGGAACTCGATGGTGTTGGCGGAAAACGCTTCCAGCTGCGCCGACATGCCGGCCTTGGCCTCGATCATGGCGTCGGCGATGCTCTCGGCGTTCTGCTCGACGCCCTTGGCGAGCTCGCGCTCGCCCGCGTAGACGACGCCGTCGAGCAGCCGGACCTTGGTGCCGTCCTTGATCTCCCGCAGCGCGACGGCGCCGACGTTGTCGATCAGCGGGATGCCCGCCTCTATCAGCAGTTCCGGTCCCAGGTTGGGAAAACGCCCCGAGATCGACGGCGACGCGTTCACGACACCGACCACCTCCGCCGCGACGAGCGCCTCCGCTGTGCGGCGGTCGAGGTCGACGAGGTCGAAGACGGCGACGTCCCCGGGACTGATCCGCCGCACCAGGTCGCTCGCGCGCCGATCAACCCGCGCGACGCCCGTGACACCGGGGAGTTCGTGGTTGGTGCGGCTCAGCAGCCCGGAAAGCTTCATGCGCCGATAGTGACCCACGGTGCGCACGTGGCAGGTGAGGCACGCCGGGTGTTTCGGGGTGGTCAGTCGTCGGGGTGAACCACCACGGCACCGAACGCCAGCACCACCGCGGCGAGGAGGACCCAGATCCCGTTGCCGAACCCGGCTTCCAGCCCGGGGTCGATCGCGATGTTGCCCTCCTCGTGGAAGCTGATCGCGTTCAGCAGGTAGACGAACAGCATCCCGGTGACGCCCGCGAGCGCCGCCGCTCCGGCGAAGGCGACCTTCCGCCACCGGACACCGAGGAGGACCGTCACGGCCGCCGCGATGATCGGGATCGCGAAGAGCGGGCCGTGCGCGTCCACCGTCGTGCCGAAGCGGGTGCTCCAGCCGGTGGTGACGTAAGCGGTCTGCGGCTGCTCGGGACCGAGGCGGATCAGCAGTTCCGAGAACGGCAGGAACGTCGCCGCCGTGGCCGCGGCGGCCGCGACCAGGAGCAGTGCAGCGCTGAGGATCCTCACGCCGCCTCCCGCTGCACGGCGACGGCACCGGCGAGAGCGACCAGCGTTCCCACGACGAGGAACACCAGCCCGAACCCGATCGCGAAGTCGCCCTGCTGCTCGACGGCGTGACCGCGTTCGGAGACCAGGAGTGCCGCGGTGACACCGACAGCGCCCGCCTGGGCCGCAGCCCCTGCCAGCGCGGCCCTGGCGACCCAGACCCCGGCGACGAGCAACGCGGCCGTGACGGCGATCGGCACGCCGTACCAGGGCGACAGCTCACCGGCGGGCCAGTCGCCCGGCTTGTTGACGACCTCCGTGCCCCACGCCCTGACGACGACCTCGACACCACCCGCGTACACCGTCGAGTACCACGGCAGCACCATGGCCGTCGCGGTCAGCACCACCCCGGCCGCGATGAGCGCGACCGCCGTCGGTCTTCCGATCACGACTCCTCCTGCTGTCGCTCGATGCCGAAGGGCGGCGTGTCGTCATCGGCGCCGACCCTGCGCACGACCACCACCTCTTCCTCCTCGGGTTCCTGGATCCGCTGCCGCCGCTGCGCGAGCACGGCGCCGACGAGCCCGATGACGGCCCCCGCGACCAACAGGTGCGTGCCGGCGTGGAAGGTGAGCTGCGACGAGTACTGGCTGCCCAGAGAATCCCTGGCCTCCTGCTCGTACAGGACCTGGGTCACGTAGAAGAACACGATCCCGGCGAGCGCCCCTGCCGCGACCAGCGCCAGCGAACGCCCCACGGGCTTGTTGAGGAACAAGAGCACAGCGGCAACGACCACGAGCACGGCGCTGATGACCACCGGCGTCCCGGCGGCGTAGAGGGCGGAGGGTTCCCCCGCCATGGAGATCGACGTTCTGGACGTGACGCCCCACAACGACGTGGACGTCGTCTGGTCGGGCCCGTACTCGCCGAAGATGAAGCTGTACGTGTCCTGGAAGCTGCCGGCGGCCACCACCCCCGCCGCCAGCACGAGCAGCAACGGCGCGACCTTGAGGCGCTCAGTCATTCTTGGGCTCCACGACAACAGGAAATCCGTAGGGCGGCGTGTCCGTGTCGTCCGCCTCGTCGTCGAACTGGTGGATCACCGCACCGTCCTCGGTCTCGGGTTCGTCGCGCCGTGGCAGTTCCTGGTGCAGCACGGCCGACACGACGGCCACCCCCGCCGCCACGACCAGCAACGTGACCCCCGCACCCTGCTCGACCTCCAACGGCGCGGGCGAGTCCAGCACCTGCAGCCTCCGCACCGTCGCCTGCACGCTGCTCACCGCCGACCAGGCCACCCCGGCCAGCAGCCCGGCCCCGAGCAACGACCCCACCCGCGCGGCGGGAACCCGGAACGCCAGCACGGCGGACAACGCCATGACCAACGCCGCCCCCACCACCGGCTCACCGAACTCCACGGGCCCGAGCATCAACGCTTCCTGGAAGTCGTCCCGCTCGACCGCCCACGACGTGGCCTCGAACCGCAACGTCCTGCCCCTGAACGCGACCTGCACGGAATAGGCGGACAGGAACGTCGCCGCCACCGCGAGCCCAGCCGCCACGAGCACCAGCACCGCCCCGAACACCCGGCGCGTGGTCACAGATCCGGTCCACCTTCCACCGCACCACCGTGTGCGTCCGCTGACCGGTGCTCGGTCACGCCTCTCATCATGCCGAACCTCGGTGGCAAGAGCGGCTCAGGGCACGACTCGGTTGATCGCCGATCTTGTCGGGGGTGCTGAGTACGTTGGGATGTAGGGGTTCCCAGATCAGGGGGACGCCTGCGAAAGCGCGCGAAGAGCCCGATCGGGCCCGCGTGGGGGATGGCCGCGGCACCCAGCCTGGGCGGCTCGGGGCAGGTCTCGGCGCGGTTGTTCCCGCGCCACGTGTCGCAGGTGCACGTCGCATCGAACTGTCCGCAACGACGGCACAAGCGCACGGAACAAGGCAACGTTCCCTCGCACGGCCGAACACCCTGGTCAGCTCAGGCCACGAAGCCGACGACCTCCGGCCGCAGCGCCCAGCTCAGATGCCAGCGGCACGCGCCAAGCCCACATGCCCCGCCCGACCGGCAGCGTTCCTCACCACCACCGACCGAGCACCACCGACCGAGCACAGCCACCAGCCCCGGGCAGACCCCGGAGCGTCAGGCCTTCTTCTTGCGCCGCCGCACCACCGGAGCCGACGACTTGTCCGCCTTGGCCGCCGCCAGCAACTCCTCGGCGTGCGCCCGGCCGGTGTCGGTCGAGTCCATGCCGGCGAGCATGCGGGCCAGCTCCACCACCCGCTGCGTCTCGTCGAGCTTGCGCACCGCGGACCGCGTGAACGTCCCGTCCGCCGACTTGTCCACGACCAGGTGCCGGTCGGCGAACGCCGCCACCTGCGGCAGGTGCGTCACCACGATGACCTGGTGCGAGCGGGCCAGCCTCGCCAGCCGGCGGCCCACCTCGACGGCCGCGCGGCCACCTACACCGGCGTCGACCTCGTCGAAGACCAGGGTCGGGACCGGGTCGGAGTGCGAGAGCACGACCTCCAGCGCGAGCATCACGCGTGAGAGCTCACCGCCCGACGCGCCCTTGTGCACCGGCAGGGCCGGGGCGCCCGGGTGCGAGATCAGGCGGAGCTCCACGTCGTCCACGCCGGAGGCGCCCGCGTGCAGGATCGAGCGGCCCACGGGCAACGCCTGCGAGTCGCCCGACTCGGCGTGGCGGGGACGCACGGCCAGTTCGACCGAGGCGTGCGGCATCGCGAGGCCGTCGAGCTCCTCGGTGACGGCCTTGCCCAGTTCCAGGGCGGCTTCGACGCGTGCGGCGGTGACGCGTTCGGCCAGCGCCGCCAGTTCCACTGCCAGCGCGTCGCGGCGCTCGGCCAGCGCGGTCAGCGCCTCTTCCGAGGTGTCGAGGCCGTTCAGCCGGGAGCGGGCGTCCGCCGCCCACGCGATCACGCCGTCGATGTCCGCCGCGTACTTGCGGGTCAGCGCCTTCAGTTCCGCCTGGCGCTGCAGAACCTGCTCCAGGCGGCCCGGGTCTGCCTCCAGGTGGTCGAGGTAGCCGGAGATCTCCGCGCCGACGTCGGCCAGCAACGTCGCCGCCTCGACCAGACGCGGTTCCATCTCGCGCAGCTTCGGGTCCTCCGACGCGGACAGGCGGCGGGCGGCCTCGGAGATCAGGCCGAGCGCACCGGGGTTGTCCGGGTCGCCCTCCAGGCTGCCGGACACCGCGAACTGCGCGCCCTGCGCGGCCTCGCGGAGCTGGTCGGCGTCGGCGAGGCGGCGTGCCTCGTCGTGGAGCTCGACGTCCTCGCCCTGCTTGGGATCGACGGCGTCGATCTCGCTCAGGCCGTGCCGCAGCAGGTCTGCCTCGCGCGCCAGCTCGCGGGAACGCTCGGTGCGCTCCTTCAGCTCCGTCGAGACGCGCAGCCACTCCTCGCGGACCGACTGGTACGACCGCAACGGCTCGGCCACGTCCTCGCCGGCGAAGCGGTCCAGCACGCCGCGCTGCTCGGTCGGGCGCATGAGGCGCAGCTGGTCGTTCTGACCGTGGACGGCGATCAGCTGCTCCGCCAGCTCGGACAGGACGCCGACCGGCACGGAGCGGCCGCCGATGTGGGCGCGGGAACGGCCGTCGGCACCGACGGTGCGGATCGCGATGAGCGAACCGTCCTCGTCCGCCTCGCCGCCGACCTCTTCCGCCACCTTCGCGGCAGGGCTGCCGGCCGGAGCCTGGAAGCGGCCCTCGACCACCGCCTTGTCCGCTCCGGTGCGCACCCGCGAAGCCTCAGCCCGGCCACCGCCGAGCAGGTGCAACCCGGTCACGACCATGGTCTTGCCCGCGCCGGTCTCACCCGTCACGACGGTGAACCCGGGGTCTAGTTCAAGGGTGGCCTCGTCGATCACGCCAAGGCCATTGATGCGCATCTCGGCCAGCACAGGGCGAACCTTACTTGTCGAGTCCGACATTTCCTCGCGGGCACCATAACGAGCGAGTGCCGACGCACCGAGCGGTGCGGTCAGCCTGCCGATGGCCCCCGCCATCCCTTCACCGGCAGGTCGAACTTCTCGACCAGCCGGTCCGTGAACGGCGCCTGGCGCAGCCGCACGACCTTCAGCGGCACCGCGCCCTCCACGATCTCGATCCGCGCACCCGCGGGCAGCTCGAACGTGCGCCGCCCGTCCGCGGACAGCGCCGCCGGATGCCCGGTCGCCTCGATCTCGAACGCCACGTGCGACTTCGGCGAGACGACCAACGGCCGTGCGAACAGCGCGTGCGCGTTGCTCGGCACCACCAGGATGGCCTGCACGTCCGGCCACACGACCGGTCCGCCAGCCGAGAACGCGTAGGCGGTCGAACCCGTCGGCGTCGCGCACAGCACGCCGTCGCAGCCGAACGCCGACACGGGCCGTCCGTCGACCTCGACGACGACCTCGAGGATGCGTTCGCGGATCAGCTTCTCGACGCTGACCTCGTTGAGCGCCCAGGTCTCCACGACGACCTCGCCGCCGACCTTCGCGACGAGGTCGAGCGTCATCCGCTCTTCCACGAAGTAGTCGCGTTCCAGCACGTGGCCGACGGCCTCGTGCAGCGCGTCCGAGTCGGCCTCCGCGAGGAACCCGACGCGGCCGAGGTTCACGCCCAGCACCGGCACCCCCGCCGGGCGGGCCAGCTCGGCGCCGCGCAGGAACGTGCCGTCACCGCCGAGGACGAGCACCAGCTCGGTGCCCTCTGCGGAGTGGTCGTCGGCGGGCACGACCTTGGTGCAGCACGACGGGCCGAGGTCACGTGCCTCGTCGTCGAGCACTCTCGTCGTGACGCCCCCGACCGCGAGACGGCCTGCCACCTGACGGGCGAGATCGATGTTGCTCTGGTGGCCGGTGTGGACGACCAGCAGGACTTCCCTCATTGGGGCCCTTCTTCGACGGCGGTGCGCACCATCTCCTCGGGGTCGACGGGGTCGCCCTTGCGGAGCCAGAGGAAGTACTCGACGTTGCCGGACGGTCCTGGCAGCGGGCTCGCTACGACCCCGTGCACGGCCAGGCCCAGTTCTCGCGTCGCCATGGTCACGTCGAGGACGGCGACGGCGCGCAGTTCGGGGTCGCGCACGACGCCACCGGAGCCGAGACGTTCCTTGCCGACCTCGAACTGCGGTTTGACCATCGGCAGCAGATCGCCTTCCTCGTCGAGGCACGCGGCCAGTGCGGGAAGCACAAGCCTCAACGAGATAAACGAAAGATCGGCCACCACGAGTTCAACTTTGCCGCCGATGTCCTCCGGCGTGAGGGTGCGGACGTTGGTCTTGTCCTTGACCACGACCCGGTCGTCGGTCTGCAGCTTCCAGTCGAGCAGACCCCTGCCGACGTCGGCCGCGACGACCTGCCGTGCGCCTTTGCGCAGCAGCACGTCGGTGAAACCGCCAGTGGATGCTCCCGCGTCGAGGCAGCGCCTGCCCGCCGGGTCGATCTTGAAGCCTTCGAGCGCGCCGATGAGCTTGTGCGCGCCCCTGGACGCCCAGTTCGGGTCGTTGCCGAGGTCCTT
>JASLAV010000330.1 GCA_030146905.1 Lentzea sp.
CCGAGAAGCCCTTGAACGCGGCCCGGTAGGTGAAGCCGATCTTGCCGCCGTAGCGCGACGTCAGGCCGTCAGCGCGGCCGCCGACCTCCGAACGCGGCATGGCGTTGTCCTTGAGCACCACGATGTAGCTGTCCTGGACCGCGTTCGGCGCGCTTTCCGCGACGATCGGTCCCTCCGGCTGTGCGGCGACGGCCTGGGGAAGCGCCAGCACGGTTCCGGCGACGGCGACGGCCGCCACACCGAGCGTGCGCAGGGTGCGTTGTCTCATCACTGCTCCTCGTTCGCAGGGGAAACCGCGTGTGAACGCGAGCCGGCCCTCGACGGCTCAAGATGCGTTCACACGCGGTTGCGAAACAGCGTTCGTCCGGTTATCGGACGTGATGAGTCTTTAGATGCGACAACGCTCCGTACAAGCGACTTTCGTACGGTTGTCAGCCGGCGAGCGCGAAGAGCTCCTCCGGCCGGCCGGACTGCTTGAGCACCGCCAGCGACTGCTTCTCCAGCTGGCGGATCCGCTCACGGGTCAGCCCGAGCTCCTCCGCGACCTCCTGGAGGGTGCGCTCACGCCCGTCCTCCAGGCCGAACCGCAGCCGCATGATCCGGCCCTGCCGTTCGGGCAGGACGTCCAGCAACGACCGCACGCCGTCGGCGAACTCCTGGCGTTCCACGATGTCCGGCGCCGACACGCCGTCGCTGTCCTGGATCAGGTCGCCCAGCACCGAGTCGCCCTCGTCACCGACCGGCGTCTCCAGCGACACGCACGTGCGTGCGGCGTCGCGGAGGTCCTGCACCCGCGACGGCGAGCACTTGGCCTCGGCGGCGATCTCCTCGACCGTCGCCTCACGGCCGTACTGCGCCGAGAGCTTCTGCCCGAGCTTCTTCAGCTTGTTGACCTCCTCCACGACGTGGACCGGGAGGCGGACCGTGCGGGTCTGCTCGGCGAGACCCCGTTCGATCGCCTGGCGGATCCACCACATCGCGTAGGTGGAGAACTTGTAGCCCTTGGCGTAGTCGAACTTCTCGACCGCGCGGATCAGACCCAGGTTGCCCTCCTGGACGACGTCCAGGAACGGCAGCCCGCGGAACGAGTGCTTCTTCGCGACCGACACGACCAGGCGCAGGTTCGCGCGGATCATGTGGTCCTTCGCGCGCTCGCCCTCGGCGACGATCCGCCGGAGCAGGCGCGCGTCACGTGTCGTGTCGCCGCTGGAGAGCAGATGGGCGGCGTAGACCCCGGCCTCGATGCGCCGGGACAGGTCGACCTCCTGGTCCGCGGTGAGCAACGGCGTGCCACCGACGTCGCGCAGGTACTGGCCGACCAGGTCCGCGTCCTGCTGTCCGGACGCGCGGTTCTTCAGATCTGCAGACATGACAAATCCCCCCGTTTCCGTTGGCAGGAGTTACAAGCCGGACGCGAGTTCGCGCCGGTCATCCGGTTGCCCCTTCGGGTCAACCGCCGCAGGCGATTCGGCGCGAAGCGGTGGCCGGATGACCGGCTACCAGGCGAACTCGCCGCCGTCTGCGGAGCAGCGGCCACATAATCCGCTGCACTGAGGTGTAACGGTTCAGATGTACTTTTCATTCCGTTGGTTTTGCTGTGACCTCAACCTCATCCTTGTGGTTGCGCTTCACCCTTACCCTCGTGATGGCGTGGTGTTCCACGGCCAGGACCTCGATCTTCCAGCCGGACACCTCCACCACGTCACCGGGTTCCTCCGGGATGCGGCCGAGCACCACCAGCACGAGACCGGCGATCGTCGCGTACGGACCGGGCGGCGCCTCCGGCAGCGCCACACCGACGTCCGCGAGGTCGTGCACCGGGAACGTCCCCGGCAGCTCCACCGAGCCGTCCGGTTCCGCCCGCACCGCGACCACGTCCGAGTCGGTCTCGTCGTAGATCTCACCGACGATCTCCTCGAGCAGGTCCTCCAGCGTCACGATGCCGTCGACCGCGCCGTGCTCGTCCACGACGAGCGCCATCTGCTCGTGTTCGGCCTTCATGCGCCGCAACGCGTCCGTGACGCGCACCGAGTCCGGCAGCACCATCGGCGGCCTCGTCACGTCCGCCAGTGCCACGGCGTCATCGAGCAGATCACGCAGGTTCACCACGCCGACCACGTCGTCGAGGTGACCGTTCTTCGTCACCGGCGCTCGTGAATGTCCTGACCTCGCCAGGACTTCCCGCGCGGCGGCGGTGTCCAAACCTGATTCGAGAACAGTCACGAGCCTGCGGGGCACGAGGACCTCGCGCAGTTTGCGTTCGTGGATTTCCAGCGCGCCGGTCATGATCGTGCGTTGTTCCTGGTTGAGGTGCTGCTGCACCTCGACGAGATCGCGCAACTCCTCCGGCGACATCTGCTCCTCCTCGACGTCCGGATTGCCGCCGAAGATCCGCACGACGAGGTCGGTCGACTTGCTGAGCAGCCACACCGCGGGACGTGACACGGCCGAGAGCAGGTCGAGCGGGCGGGCGATGATCTTCGACCAGCGCACCGCGTACTGCATCGCCAGGCGTTTGGGCGCCAATTCGCCGAACACGAGCGTGAAGAACGTCAGGACGATCGTCACGAGGGCGATCGCCACGCCGTTGGCGGCGCCGCCGAGGAACCCCAGCAGCGGCACGATCGGCTGGGCGAGCGAGACCGCCGCGGTGGCCGAGGCCAGGAAGCCCGACAGCGTGATCCCGATCTGGATGGTCGCGAAGTACCTGTTCGGATCGCGTGCCAGTCGGACGAGCGCGTGCCGTCCCTCCCGTTCCAGCGACCGCAGCTGCCCTTCGCGCAACGACACCAGGGCCATCTCGCTGCCCGCGAACGCCGCGTTGAGCAACACCAGAACCGCGACCAGCGCGAGGTTGAAGCCATACCCGTCCACACGTTTCAGTTAGCACGAGCAGTGGTAATTCGCACTCTGACGGTCGTCTTGAGCATCCAGGAGGGCCTGAACCGGATGAGGTGGGGGACGGAGATGGACACTCCCGAGGTGCTCAGCGCCTCCGCGAGGACTATGCACACCCTGCCGGAGGACGAGCCGAACCTGGCCGGAATGCGCGCATGGGTGGGAGCTCTGCTCAGGGACCTCCACGAGGACGTCCAGCTCGACGTCCTCCTCGTGTGCACAGAACTGGTCAGCAACGCCTACGAGCACGCTGAAGGACCACGCGCGGTCCGCGTGCAGCGGCACACCGACTTCGTGCGGGTGGAGGTCGACGACCACACACCGGCCGAGATGCCGCACCTCGGCGAGTCCCGTCTCGGCGACACGCGGGGCCGCGGGCTGATCCTCGTCGCCCAGCTCTCGCGGATCTGGGGAACGCACGAGTTCACCGGTGGCAAGACCATTTGGGCCGAGATCAACGCATAGGTCGTGTGTGCGTTTTGCACAGACAGGTCATGACACCACGCGGATAGGTCTTGCGCCGCGTTTCTCCGACGCTCGGTGCATGACGACGACAAGTGCTCCGCCGACGACCGGGCTGGTGCGCCACGGCGCCGAGATGCTCGTGGCGATGCTGGTGGGAATGGCCCTGCTGGGGCCTCTGTGGACGCCGGAACGGGTCGAGCTCGCCGCACTGTGGATGGCGGTGTCGATGTCCGTGCCGATGGCGTTGTGGATGCGCTACCGCGGACACGGCCGGATCGTCGAGATGTGCGCGGCGATGGCCGTGCCGTACCTCGTGCTGCTTGTGCCGTACTGGTCCGGCCTGCTCGATGGTCACGCGGTCGAGATGGGCGGGCATGTGCTGATGCTGCCCGCCATGGCCGCCGTGATGATCCGCCACCGGCACGAGCACGGGGTGCCCAGCACGAACCCGGTGGTCAGGGCGCTCGGCGACCGCTGGCCGGTGGTGATCGCCCTGGCGGTGTCGTTCGACTTCTGGCAGACGCCGCTCGTGCCCCCGGTGTGGACGCTGCTGCTGTGCCAGGCGGCCTACCTGTACTGGGGCCGTCGTGCGCCGGGACCGCAGCTCGCGGTGCTCGGCCTGTACGTGGCGCTGGCGGCCGTGGTGCTCGTGGTGTCGCCTGACGCCGGGGTGGTGCTCATCGCCCTCGGGTGGGGCGCACACGCCGTGTGGGATCTCTGGCACCACGTCAGCGACGCCGTCGTGCCGCGCTGGTGGTCGGAGTTCTGCGGTGTGTTCGACCTGGTCATCGCCGTCACGATCCTGCTGAAGTGGTTCTAGGCTGATGGCGATGAACGATCTTCCGCACGCCGCGCTGCGCGGGACGCTCCACGTGCTCTGGGTGAGCTCGCTGGTCGTGCCGCTGGTGTCGGTGCTGCGCGACCCGTCCGCGATGCGCTGGGTGGGTGTCGCCGGGCTGCTGGTGCTGGCCGTGGCCTACGCGGTGACGTTGCGGGGCGGACGGCTCCGGTGGCTGGTGGCGGCGACCCTGGTCTCCATCCCGATGGTGGCGCCGGCCGGCCCCGACGAGCTGTCGACGTGGGCGTGGATCGGGGGCGCGGCGGCCGGGTTCGCCCCGCTGCTGCTCACCGGCCCCTGGCGGTGGCTGGCGGCGATCGGCGCGGTGGTGCTCGCGGGCCTGGTCGGGTTCTTCGTGACGCGCGACCAGACGACGTATCAGATGATCGCGGCGGCGGTCGGCGCGACGATCATCGCGATGGCAGGGCTGCCGATGTGGTTCGCCGGGCTGCTGGCGCAGGCACGGACCGGGCGCGAGGCGCTGGCGGAACTGGCCGTGAGCGAGGAGCGGCTGCGGTTCGCCCGCGACGTGCACGACCTGCTGGGCCACCGGCTGACCGTGATCGCGCTGAAGTCCGAACTGGCCGGACGGCTCGCCCCGACCGACCCCGAACGGTCCGCCGCGGAGGCGTTCGAGGCGCAACGGCTCGCGTCCTCGGCGCTGGAGGAGGTGCGCGACGCGGTGCACGGCTACCGCGCCGTCGACCTGCCAGAGCAGCTGCAGGCGGTGCACGACGTCCTGCGGGAGGCCGGCATCCGCTGCACGGTCTCCGACGTTCCGGTGCACGGCGAGAAGGCCACCCAGCTGGCACTGGTGCTGCGGGAGGCGTGCACGAACGTGCTGCGCCACAGCCACGCGACGTGGTGCATGATCGACGTCGCCGTCTCCGGCGGGGAGGTGCGGATGACCGTGACGAACGACGGCGCCGGGAAACCGTTCGCCGAGGGCGGCGGAATCCGCGGCATGACCGAACGGCTGGCCGGCGTCGGCGGCCGGGTCGGCGCGGAACAGTCCGACGACGTGTTCACCCTGCAGGTGGTGGTGCCCGAGTGATCAGGGTTCTGCTGGCCGACGACGAGGAGCTGATCCGGGAGGCCCTCGCGGCGCTCCTCGGCCTGGAGCCGGACCTGGAGGTCGTCGCCAGCGCCGGTGACGGCAGGGCGGCGGTGGAGGCCGCCCGCGCCCACCGCCCGGACGTGGCCGTGGTGGACCTCCAGATGCCCCTGCTGGACGGCCTGGAGGTAACGGAAACGCTGGCGCGCGTGCTCCCGTCGTGCGCGGTGGTGATCCTGACCGGCAGAGGCCGTCCCCCGCACCTGCAACGGGCCCTGCACGCGGGCGCGAAGGGCTTCCTGCCCAAGGGATCCCCCGGCGGCACGCTCGCCGACGTGATCCGCCGCGTCCACGCGGGAGGGCGCTGGGTGGACCCGGCACTGGCCGCCGACGCGCTGGCCGCTCCCCCGTGCCCGTTGACGCAGCGGGAGCTGGAGGTGTTGCGGCTGAGCGAGTTCGGCACGCCGGTCGCGGAGATCGCCTCCCGCACCTCGTTGTCGGCGGGGACCGTGCGCAACCACCTGTCCGCCGCGGTCGCGAAGCTCGGGGTGGCCAACCGGTCGGCGGCGTTCCAGGTCGCGCACGAGCACGGGTGGGTGTGACGCTCGGGCGCGCATCCGCGTGATGCCCGGCGGCGCGGTCAGGAGCCCGCGGTGAGCACGTCGAACGCGTGCCGCCGGTGCTCGGCGAACAGCTCCAGCGCGCCCTCCGCGTTGCCCAGCCGCAACGCCGCCACCAGGTCCCGGTGCTCGTCACGGATCTGCTCCAGGTAACCGTCGGTGCTCATGTTCACCCTGGTGATCAGGAACAGGTGCACCTGCGACCGGATCGCCTGCCAGGCGTGCGCGAGCCGTGAGTGCCCGGCGGCGGCGTACACCGCGTCGTGGAAGGCGATATCGCACCGCACCATCTCGTGCGGTGACGAGGCCGCGTCCATCGCGGCGGCGGCCTGCTCGACCAGGCCGAGCGAGGTGTCCGACGCCTGTTCCACCACGAGGCGCACGGCCAGGGCCTCCAGGGCGCCGCGCAGACTGTCCAGTTCGGCCACGTCCTGCGGTGTCAACGCCGTCACGGTGGTGCCGCGGTGCCATTCGACGCGGACGATGCCCTCGCCCTCCAGGGAACGGAGTGCCTCGCGGACAGGGCCCCGGCTGACCCGCAGGGCCTCGGCCAGCTCCACCTCGCGCAGGGCGGCGCCCGGCGGGTAGCGGCCGTCGAAGATCGCTTCCCGGATCACGTCCGCGACCTCGCTGCTCAGGCCCCTGCGTCGAGCCGGTCCCACGGTCATGTCGCAATGTTA
>JASLAV010000988.1 GCA_030146905.1 Lentzea sp.
CGTGGAGCGGCACGCGGGCACGGGCGCCGCGGAGCTGTCGGTGTCGGGGGAGGGGCGCGGCGCGGTCGTCGTGGTGCGGGACGAGGGCCGGGGTTTCGCGGCCGATGACGTGCCCGAGCACAGGCGGGGGCTGCGCGGGTCGGTGGTGGAGCGGCTGCTGGCGGTCGGTGGTTCGGCGGAGGTCGAGGCGGTGCCGTCGCGGGGGACGACGGTGCGGTTGGTGTGGCCCAGTGATGGCTGACGGCCGTGGGTGCTGGGGCGATGCGGTGCTCGCGTGGGTACTGACGGCGGATGACCGGGTTGCCGACCGTGCGCGGGTGGCGAGAGCGGTGCGGTGGCTCCATGCAGCTCCACCGCGACGGACGGCGGTGCGGGTGGTGTCGCTGCCGGTTGACGACCGGCTTGCCGATGGTGCGTGGACATCGGCAGCACCGCGCCGGCCGGTGCGGCGCCCGCACCCCTCTGGCATCTCCACCGGTCCGGTCCGCCGATGACCGACCACGCGGTGCTCGCCACGACACGACGTGTCCTGCTCGTCGTGGTCTTCGCCGTGCAACTCGTCCTCACGCTGCCCTTCCTCGTGGAATACCGGCACGGACCGGCGGCCTGGTTCGCCTACGTGCTGCTGACCTCGGTGTTGGGCCTGGTCGCTGGGCACGTGGCGGCGGGCCGCGCCGGTCTGTCCGACGTAGTCGCGGCGCCCGTCACCGCCGTCGTGCTCACCTCGTCGGTGCTGGCCGCGACCGCGCTGCCCGCTGGAGCGTCGTTCGGCCCTCCGGACTGGGCCTTCGGACTCGCCGGCTGGTACCTGCTGCTCGTGCTCCTGGAGCGGCCGAAGGCGCTGGTCGCCGCCCTCGCCGCCCACATCTGCTTCTGCGTCGTGTGGTCCGCGCACAACGGGAACGGTGACGTGGGCACGGCGGGCGTGGTGATCCTCAGCGGCACGAGTTTCCAGCTGAGCGTCCTGGTGATCACCCGTGTTCTGCTGCGCGACGCGCGGCTGGCGGCGGAGGCCGCGGCCGAGCGTGACGCCGCGCGCACCCGTGAAGCGCTGGCCCGTCAACGGGAACAGGACCTGCGGGCCGGGTTCGAGGGGCAGCTGGGAGCGTTGCTGCCGTTGCTCGTGGACCTCGCCGACGAGGTGGTGAGCGTCGCGGACGAGGCGACCCGGCTGAGGTGTTCGGTCGCGGCGGTGCAGCTGCGCAGGTTGTTCGCGGAGAACGACGACGTGCCGGACCCGTTGCTGCACGAGCTGACGGCCTGTGTGGACGTGGCGGAACGGCGCGGTGTCGTCGTGTCGCTCGCGGTCAGCGGCACGGCCATCGCGGTGCCGACGGAGGTGCGCCGGGAGCTGGTGGCGCCGATGGCCCGGGCACTCGCCGCCGCAGGCGGGCGTGCGAAGGTGAGTCTGCTGCGCACGGCGACCGAGGTGCGGGTGGCGGTGGTGGCGGACGCGCCGAGTGTGCCGGCGGAGCCGGCGGGCGCACCGGTGTCGGTGACGGTCGAGACGAGTGTCCACAGCGGACTGGTGAGGAGCGAGGCGCGATGGCGGACGACGTGACGGCGGTCGTGGTCGACGACCACCCCGTCGTGCGCGCGGGGGTCGAGCACTGGCTGTCCACCGCGGGCATCGCGCTCGTCGCGAGCGGGGAGGACCCCGGGGTCGCCTGGACGGGACCGGGCGCCGGCGCCTCGGTGGTCGTGCTCGACCTGCACCTCGGCGGTGTCGCGCCCGCGATGTCCGCGCTGCGCAAGCTCGTCGAGGACGGGCGCAAGGTCGTCGTGTACTCGATGCGCGCCGACGACGAGGTGGTCCTGCAGTGCCTGGAGCTCGGCGCGCTGAGCTACCTGACCAAGGCGGAGGGCGCCGAGCACCTGGTGCAGGCGGTGCGCGCGGCGGCGGGCGGCCTGTCGTACACGCCACCGGCGCTCGCGGGCGCGCTGGCGGGGGACAGGTCCGAGACGCGTCCGGCGCTGTCGCCGCGGGAGACCGAGGTCCTCGTCGAGTGGTTCCAGTCGGAGTCGAAGGAGTTCGTGGCTCAGCGGCTGAACATCAGCCTGAGCACCGTGAACTCCCACCTGGAGCGGATCAGGGTGAAGTACGCCGCGATCGGCCGCCAAGCCCCCACGAAGGCCGCGCTCGTGGCGCGCGCCATCCAGGACGGGCTGATCGGTCTCGACGACCTCTGAGGCGCCGTGTGGTGCGAACGACCGATACCGCCGTTGGGCCGAGCGGCCTAGCCTCCTGGGCAAGTGTCCGCAGCCGTCCTAGGAGTCCCGCAGTGACGCACGCCCGTGGCCCCCTGTTCCTCGCCCTCGTCGCGACGGCGGGCCTGCTCCTGTCGGCCTGCGGTTCCGAGACCACCGGTACTGCCACCCCCGCGACCACGGAGGCCCCGGCGGAGACGACCACGTCCCGCGCGGAGAAGAGCACCACGTCCTCCGCCCCGCCCGTCGCCGCCGGTGGCAACGTCACGGCGCCCGGCACGAAGCTCAAGGTCGGCGCCCAGGCCGTGATCCCGTTCGCGCTGAGCGACAAGAACGGCACGATCGGCGTCACCCTCACCGCCATCGAGCAGGGCGCGAAGGAGGACCTCGCGAAGTTCGGCGACAAGGCCAAGAACATCACGCCGTTCTACCTGCGGGTCAAGGTCGAGAACCTGAGCGGCACCGACCTCAGCTTCACCTCCGTCTCGATGCGCGGCCTCGGCGCGGACGGCAAGGGCACCGGCGTCATCATCAGCGGCGACACCGACAAGTGCGACTCCGGCAGCGCGCCCAAGACGTTCACGACGGCGGGCGCGTCGTACGAGACGTGCGTGCTGAGCGGCGCGCCGGACGGCCTGAAGGTCGCCGCGGCGGAGTACAACCGCGGTGAGTACGGCAAGTCGCCGATCGTCTGGCAGAGCTAGTCGGGGCTGGTCGGAGTCGGTCAGGGCCGGCCGGGCTCGCGGCTCAGTCCGACGAGGCCGGCGAGGATCAGGCCGGCGGCGATGAGCAGGGCGTGCGGTGTGGCGACCCCGGCGATCAGCAGCGCCAGGGCGATCCCGAGCAGAACGGGGCTCAGCGGCCGTCGGGTGGACGTCGTGCGGTCGCTGCGGGACATGGCACCTCCTCTCGGTGGCTCGCCTCCCACGATTCCTGTTCGGACGTCCGAAGACGATCCGTCCGGGCACCCAACCACCCACGGCCGGTAGCGGTGGTGCGCCACGACCGTGGGTGTCACCACGGACGGCCCTACGACAGCAGCTTGGCGACGCCGAACTCGAACCGCTCCTCGAACGACTCCTCCGCGAGGAAGGGGAGAATGCGCCGCAGCGACGCGCGTTCTCCCACCCGGAGGTCGTCGGAGCCGCCGGGCAGCGACTGCTCCTCCTGCGTCAGCCCGAGCACGAAGTAGATGAGCCCCCAGCACGTCCAGGCGGCCTCGCGCTCGGACAGGCCGCCGTCCAGCAGCGCGGCCACGAGCGCTTCCGCGGTGTCCAGCGTGGCCGGTTCGGCGGCGTAGGTCCCCGCCACGACCGCGGCGCCGTCCCGGTGCGCCAGCAGGGCCCGCCGGTAGCGGCGGACGATCTCGGTGGCGCGGTCGCGCCAGTGCTCCGGCAGGGCGTCGAGCGAGACGCCCGCGACGATCGCGTCCGCCATCAGCTCTTCGAGCCGTGCCTTCGTCTTGACGTGCCACAGCACGGTGTTCATCCGGACGTCGAGCCGTTGCGCGATGGCCCGCATGGACACCGCGCCGGCGCCGCGCTCGTCGAGGATCTCCAGCGCGGTGCGCACCACGTCCGCTTGACTCTTGGTCACTGACCTAGTCTACTCGGCCGCACAGTGTTGGTCAGTGACCAAGGGAGTGTGTGGTGGACGACGTCGTCATCGTGGGCGCGGGGCCGACCGGCCTGTGGCTGGCGGGAGAGCTGAGGCTGGGCGGAGCCACCGTCACGGTCCTGGAGGCGCGGGAGGAGCGGGAGGAGAACTCGAAGGCCCTCACGATCCACCCCCGCACGATCGAGATCTTCGACTACCGCGGCGTCGTGGAGCCGTTCCTGGCCGAGGGCATCCGCATCCCGAACGGGCACTTCGGCGGGCTGCCCGACCGCATGGACTTCTCGGTCCTCGAC
>JASLAV010000345.1 GCA_030146905.1 Lentzea sp.
GTGCCCTCCGGCCACGGCCGCGCCTCGGTCAGCAGCTCGACGGCCCCGGAGGCCCAGTCGACGTGCGGCGAGGGCTCGCCGACGTGCAGGGTCTTCGGCAGGACGCCGTGCCGCATCGCCATGACCATCTTGATCACGCCCGCGACGCCGGCCGCCGCCTGGGTGTGGCCCAGGTTGGACTTGAGCGAGCCGAGCCACAGCGGGCGGTCGCGGTCCTGGCCGTAGGTGGCGATGATGGCCTGGGCCTCGATCGGGTCACCCAGGGACGTGCCCGTGCCGTGCGCCTCGACGACGTCCACATCGGACACGGAGAGGCCGGCGTCGGCCAGGGCCTTGCGGATGACTCGCTGCTGCGAGGGTCCGTTCGGTGCGGTGAGACCGTTGGAGGCACCGTCCTGGTTCACCGCGGTACCGCGGATGACGGCCTGGACCGTGTGGCCGTGGCGCAGCGCGTCGGACAGCCGCTCCACCACGAGCACGCCGACACCTTCCGACCAGCCCGTGCCGTCCGCGTCCGCGGAGAACGCCTTGCACCGGCCGTCCTTCGCGAGACCGCGCTGGTGACCGAACTCGGCGAACATGCCGGGTGTGCTCATCACGGTCACGCCGCCGACGAGGGCGAGTGAGCACTCACCGCGCCGCAGCGCCTCGACGGCGAGGTTCAGCGCGACCAGCGACGAGGAGCACGCCGTGTCGACCGACAGGGCGGGACCTTCGAGGCCGAGCACGTAGGCGATCCGGCCGGAGAGGACGCTGCCGGCGACACCGGTGAGGAGGTGGCCGGCCACGGCGTCAGGGCTTTCGTGCAGCCGGGTGCCGTAGTCACCGGCCATCGCGCCGGCGAAGACGCCGGAGTCGGTGCCCCGCAGCAGTTCCGGGTCGATCCCCGCCTGTTCGAGCGCCTCCCAGGAGACTTCGAGCAGGAGCCGCTGCTGCGGGTCCATGGCGAGCGCTTCACGGGGTGACACACCGAAGAACTCCGCGTCGAAGTCCGGTGCCTCGTGGAGGAAACCACCGGAGCGGGCGACCCCGGTGCCGCCGGAGAACAGGGTGCGGAGGTCCCAGCCTCGGTCGGACGGGTACGGCCCTATCGCGTCGGCCTCCTCGGTGACGAACCGCCACAGGTCCTCCGGCGAGCGGATGTCCCCTGGGAACCGGCAGCCAATGCCCACGATGACGATCGGGTCGTCCTCGGGCTTCTCCTCGGCCGCGGTCACCCGTTGCACCTCGGCGACCGCGACGAGCGCCTGCTCGGTGCCGGCCGGCAGAAGCCGGTCGATCTCCGCCGCGAGGGCCACAGGTGTCGGGAAGTCGAACGCGGCACTGGCCGGGAGCCGCAACGACGCGGCCGCGTTGATCCGGTTGCGCAGCTCGACGGCCATGATCGAGTCGAAGCCCAGCCGCTTGAACGGTTCCCGCACGCTGACCGCGTTCGGGGCCGTGCGCAGCACAGCAGCGGCGTGGACTCGGACGAGGTCCATTCCGCGCAGCACCGGTCCCGTTTCGACCGGTGCCTCGTTCTTGTCGCCGATCCAGAACCGCTGCCGCTGGAAGGGGTAGGTCGGCAGGTCGGCGGCACGAACCCGCGTGCGGGGTTCCGGGACGACACCGGACCAGTCGACGTCCACGCCGCCCACGAAGGCTTGCGCGGCCGAGGTCAGGAAGCGGCGGAAGTCGCCTTCGTCGCGACGGAGCGAGCCGACGACGACCGCGTCGTCGATGTCCGCAGCGGTCACGGTGTCCTCGATCGCGCCGACGAGGACGGGATGCGAGCTTGCTTCGACGAAGTGGCGGAAGCCCTGGGCCAGCAGCGCCTCGGTGGCCTCACCGAAACGAACGGGCTGCCTCAGGTTGCGCGCCCAGTACCCGGCGTCCAGCCGGCCGGTCCAGTCGCAGTCCACAGTGGAGAAGAACGGGATGCTGCCCTGTCGCGGGCGGATCCCGGCGAGAGCCTCGAGGACCTGCTCGCGGATGGTGTCGACGTGCGGGCTGTGCGAGGCGTAGTCCACGGCGATCCGCCGTGCCCGGACCCCCTCATCCGTCCACTGCTCCACCAGGGCGTCGATCACGTCCGGGTCCCCGGCGATGACGGTCGAGCGCGGGCTGTTCACCACCGCCACCTCCACTCCGAGGAGGTCGGCGAGGCGCGGGCGGACCTGGTCCGCGGGCAGCGCGACGGACGCCATCGCCCCCTGTCCTGCCAGCTCGGCGGCGATGATCCTGCTGCGCACGGCGACGACGGTCGCGGCGTCCTCGAGGCCGAGCTCGCCCGCGATCACCGCGGCGGCGATCTCGCCCTGGGAGTGGCCCAGCACGGCGGCGGGCCGCACGCCGGCCGACTCCCAGAGGCGGGCAAGCGACACCATCACGGCCCACGAAGCCGGCTGGACCACGTCGACGAGGTCGAGGCCTTCGCCGGTGCGCAGGACTTCGCTCAGCGACCAGTTCACGTGGGGCGCCAGCGCCTTCTCGCAGGCGGCGACGGACTCGGCGAACACCTGCGAGGCACCGAGGAGATCACGGCCCATCCCCACCCACTGCGCGCCCTGTCCGGGGAAGACGAAAACGGGGCCCGCATCCGGCTTCCCAGCGTGCCCCAGGACAACTCCTGCACCGGGAGCGCCCTGTTCGATCTCGGCGAGACCTGATTCGAGTTCTTCGGCGCCGGCGGCGATGACGACGGCGCGGTGGCCGAACAACGTGCGTGCGGAGAGCAACGCGTGGGCGAGGCCCGTGTGGTCGAGTCCTCGGCCTCGCAGTCCGGCAGCCTGCGCGCGCAGTGCCTCGGGAGTCTTGGCGCTGAGAACGAACGGAACGGTGGCCTCGCTCGAACCCGTGGCCGTCTCCTCACCGCAGGACCGCGGCGGTCCCGAGAGGACCACGTGGCAGTTCGCTCCGCCCATGCCGAAGGAGCTGACCCCGGCCAGCCGGGGCCCGGCGGTCCAGTCCGCAGTCTCGGTCTGGACCCTGATGCCCAGCTCGTCGAACGCGATGCCGGGGTTCGGCTCGGCGAAGTTCAGGCTGGGCGGGACCTGTCCCCTGCTGATCGAGAGCACCGTCTTGAGCAGCCCGGCGATACCGGCCGCTCCTTCCAGGTGACCGATGTTGGTCTTGACCGAACCCACGCGCAGCGCGTCGCCCGGTGCGCGGCCGGCGCCGAGCACCCGGCCCAGCGCGGAGGCCTCGATCGGGTCGCCCACCTTCGTGCCGGTGCCGTGCAGTTCCACGTACTGCACCTGGCGCGGATCGACGTCCGCGGCGCGGTAGGCCGCGCGGAGGACCTCCGCCTGCGCGTTGGCGTCGGGGGTGGTGAGGCCGTCACTCGCGCCGTCGTTGTTGACCGCGCTGCCGCGGATCACGCAGAGGATGTCGTCCTCGTCTGCCAGTGCCTTCGCGAGCGGCTTGAGGACGACCATGCCGCCACCCTCACCGCGCACGTACCCGTTCGCCCTGGCGTCGAAGGTGTGGCAACGCCCGTCCGGGGAAAGACCACCGAACTTCGCGGCGCCGACGGTGCTCTCCGGTGCGAGGTTGAGGTGCACACCACCGGCCAGCGCGACCTCGCACTCGCCGGTGCGGATGCTCTGTGCGGCGAGGTGGACCGCGACGAGCGCGGACGACTGGGCGGAGTCGACGGTGAAGCTGGGGCCGCGCAACCCGAGGGTGTAGGAGACGCGGTTGGCGATGAGAGCGCGACTGAGACCGGTGACCGTGTGGTGCCCGACCCCCTTGATCCCCTCGCGCTGCGCGAGCGTGGCGTAGTCGGAACCGAACGCGCCCATGAACACACCGACCGGATGCTCGCGCAGGGCCTCCGGGACGACACCGGCGTTCTCCAGCGCCTCCCAGGCCAGCTCCAGCGCGAGCCGCTGCTGCGGGTCCATGTCCGCGGCTTCACGCGGAGAGATCCCGAAGAACGCCGCGTCGAACCGGTCGACCTCGTCGAGGTACCCGCCCCACCGGGAGTTCGCCTTGCCTGCCCGCGACGGGTCCGCGTCGTACAAGGCGTTCGCGTCCCACCGGGCGGCCGGAGTCTCCGTGACGGCACTTCCACCCGCGACGAGCAGTTCCCAGAACGCGTCCGGGTTCGTCGCCTGAGGAAGACGGCAGGACAGTCCGACGACGGCAATTCC
>JASLAV010000383.1 GCA_030146905.1 Lentzea sp.
TGGGTCGACTCGTCCCGTTTTGTCGGGTCCACCACTGCTCCGTGCCACAGGACGTTGTCGAACGCGATCACTCCGCCTGGGCGCAGCATGCGGACGCCGTGTTGCAGGTACTGCGGGTACTCCGGTTTGTAGGCGTCCACGAAGACCAGGTCGTACGCCGCGTCGGTCAGCCTTGGCAGGACGTCCAGGGCCTTGCCCATGATCAGGCGGGTGCGCGAGGGGGAGATGCCCGCTGACGCGTAGGCCTCCCTGGCAGCTCGCTGGTGTTCCGGGGCCACGTCGATCGAGGTCAGGATGCCGGAGGGTGGCATTCCCGCCAGGAGGTAGAGGCCGCTGGTGCCCGCGCCGGTGCCCACCTCTACCACCGCGCGGGCCTGGAGTGCGGTCGCGAGGAACCGCAGTGCGGCGCCACCTCCCGCGCCGATGGGCACGCAGCCCAGTTCCTGGCCGCGTGCTCGCGCCGCCAGGTGCACGTCGTCCTCGGGGAGGTACTGCTCTACGTACTCCCGTAGGGCCGATTCCGTGGTCACGGGTAAGCAGGCTAGTGCCACGCGTGCCCAAAACGGGTGAACGCGGCCCGAACCGAGATTCTCAGGGTGCTCTCAGGCCACTCTCACGATCGTTTAAAGAGAGCAGGAGAAGGTAAGTAAGCAAGAAGCCAGGCTCTGGACGGGAACAAGCCGGACCCGTCGTCCGTTGAGCCGCACAAGGGTCGCCGGGCGGCCCACATGGAGGTGCCGAAACACCTGATGCGCACGCAGTCGAGTTCGCCGGAGGCCGTCGCGCCCATCGAGACGGTCGACTGGACGCCGCCTTCGTGGGACTCCATCGTCCGCGAACACGCGGACAGGGTCTACCGGCTCGCGTACCGCTTGACCGGCAACCAGCACGACGCCGAGGACCTGACCCAGGAGACGTTCATCCGCGTCTTCCGGTCCCTCGCGTCGTACAAGCCGGGCACCTTCGAGGGGTGGCTGCACCGCATCACCACCAACCTCTTCCTGGACATGGCACGCCGTCGCAGCCGCGTGCGCATGGAGGCGCTGCCCGAGGACAACGACCGCCTCGAGGGTGACGACCTGTCCCCCGAGGAGATCTACGACGAGAACCACCTCGACCCCGACCTGCAGGCCGCGCTGGACGAGCTCCCGCCGGAGTTCCGCGCCGCGGTCGTGCTCTGTGACGTGGAAGGCCTTTCCTACGAGGAGATCGGCGCCACGCTCGGGGTGAAGATGGGTACGGTGAGGAGCAGGATCCATCGGGGCCGCCAGGCCCTGAAGGCCGCACTGGAACGCCGTCGTCAGGAATCGTTGCTGGAGGACTCTGCATGACCGACCTCCGTGGTTGGGGCCTGCCTGAGCAGCACCTTCTGCCGGACGCCGTGGTCGCGTTCGTGGACGGAGAACTGTCCTCGACCGCCCACGAGCGGGCTTCAGCCCACATCCAGGGTTGCGGCTTCTGCGCGTTCGAGACCTACACCCAGCAGCAGGCGCGTGCCGCCGTGCGCACGGCCTCCGCGCCGACGGCGTCGGCGTCGTTGCTGGACAGGCTCGGCGCCATCCCGCAGGAGGTCGACCTGCCGTCCGCTCCGGACGGGCTCGCGATCACAGAGGACGGCCAGTTCGTGGCCGTGCAACGCACCGACAAGCCCGCGTTCGGCTCGGGGCCGGTGCTGGGCTCGTCCAGACCGTTGGGCAGCAACGGCTGGTTCAGCGGCCGTCGTGCCCGCCAGGGCGCTGGGGTCGTCGTGAGCGGCATGCTGCTCAGCGCACTCGCGTTCACCACGCCGGACAGCGAAGCGCCACCGGCGCCCACCGCCCCGCCGCAGAACGCCGGCGCGGTCTTCGCGACCACCCCCTGACAGTCATTTCACCGTTCGTCAGGCACGCTGTAGTTCAGCACTCCTAGCGGAAAACTCGGGGAGAGATGAGCCAGCAGTCGCCCAACGGCCAGACGTCCACACCCGTTTCCGGAGTGGACGACGGAGCGCACCGCCGGCTCCGGCCACGGCCCCTGGTGCAGCCGCCGGTCGACCCCGCGTACGCGTCAGCCTTCGGCCGCCCGAACGGAGTTCCCGGCGCGTTCGCCGCGCGGGACGTTCCCGTCACCTCCGTGCAGTCGGCACCGCCGCCTCCCGAGTCGCTCGTGACCGCTTTCGGCCGCCAGGGCTCGTCGGAGATGCTGCAACGGCCGCCGCAGCCCACCTCCGACCCGGACCCGGACATCGACCCGGTCTTCTGGGGAGACGAGCCGGCAGGCGACCCGTGGCGCGACCCGGCCTCCGGCGCCGTGATCGGCCCGCCCGCGGTGGGCGAGGACCCTCCGGGCGAACCGCAGCGCAAGCCGGAACCGGGCCCGCAGCTCAGCGTCCCCGAACTGCTCTTCGGCCGCCGCGTGAAGCCGACCGCCCTGGCGCTGCTGCTGACGGTCGCCCTCGTCCTGGGCGCCGTGGGCGGCCTGGTCGGCTGGCTGATCGGACGCGCGGGCAACCCCCTCACCGACTCGACCGTGACCCTGGCCGAGGTGGAGGAGGGCAAGGAACGCCCGGCGGGCTCGATCTCGGACATCGCGAAGCGCGTGACGCCCAGCGTCGTGTCGATCGAGTTCAAGGGCGCCAACGTCGCGGGCGTCGGCTCCGGCGTCGTCATCGAGGGCGGCGGCTACATCCTGACCAACGACCACGTGGTCGCCCCGGCCGCGCAGGACTCCTCGGCCAAGCTGAGCGCGGTCTTCACCGACGGCACCCGCGCCCAGGCGCGCGTGGTGGGCCGCGACCCGAAGACCGACCTGGCAGTGATCAAGGTGGAGGTCACCAACCCGACCGTCCTGCAGTTCGGCAACTCCGACGAACTGCAGGTGGGCGACAGCGTGATCGCGATCGGCTCACCGCTGCAGCTGTCGAACACGGTGACCGAGGGCATCGTCTCGGCACTGCACCGTCCGGTGACCGCGGCAGGCGAGAACGGCGGCCCCCAGGTCACCTACGACGCGATCCAGACCGACGCGGCCATCAACCCGGGCAACTCGGGCGGCGCCCTGGTCGACTCGCGCGGAGCGTTGATCGGCATCAACTCCTCGATCCGCACCGAAACGGGCGGCTCGGTGGGCCTCGGCTTCGCGATCTCCGGCAACCAGGCCCGCAAGATCAGCGAAGAACTGATCCGCACCGGCCAGGTCAAGCACGCGGACATGAACGTCAACGTGAAGTCGGTGTCCGCGGAAACGTCAGAGGGCGCCCAGGTGCAGAACGTCCCAGCGGGCGGCGCGGCAGCGGCAGCGGGCATCCAGGAAGGCGACGTGATCACCAAGGTGGGCAACCGCATGGTCCGCAACGCCGCAGAACTGGTGGTAGCGGTCCGCGAACACGAGATCGGCCAAACCGTGCAGGTGGTGCTGGCTCGCCAAGGCCGTGAGCTGAAACTCGACGTCACGCTCAAGAGCGACTGACAAGTAGGCTGGGACCCGTGTTCGACAGCATCGGATGGGTGGAGATCCTCATCATCGTCGTGGCGGGTCTCTTCATCCTGGGCCCAGAACGACTGCCGTCCGCGGCGGCCTGGCTGGGCAAGACCGTGCGCCAGGTCCGCGAGTACGCGACCGGCGCCCGCGAACAGCTCAAGCAGGAGATGGGCCCGGAGTTCGAACAGCTCCGCAAACCCCTCGAAGACCTCCGGGAACTGCGCAACTTCGACCCGAAGCGCGCGGTGACCAGGCACCTCTTCGACGACCCTGAGCCGACCAAGGCCAACGGCTACCCGACGCCACCAACCCCTCCAGCACCGGAACAACGCCCACTGGCACCAGGCGAGCGCCCACCGTACGACCCGGACGCAACCTGAGAGAGCCCAACCGACCGCGAGAGGCCAGACGACTGGGTGGGGCCAGACGGCCGCGAGAGGCCAGACGGCCGGGTGGGGCCAGGCGTGTGAGGTTGGGCGTGTAAGTCGGGGACTGCCGCGCACGGCCCGGCCGACGGCGAAGCCGAGGCACCCAGTGTGGCGATGCGAAGCGAGCCGTCTTCCATGTTGATCCGGTGGGAGCCGGTAAAGCCCTCGTGTTGCGATTGGGGCTTGACTTTGGGTGCGAGGCGCTACCCTGCTGTGTTCGGGCGGGTGCGGAGCATCCGACCTTTTCCCGCCCGTCCAGCGCCTCGCAAGGGCCCCGAAGTCAAGCCCCAATCGCGGATCGTCGCGAAGCGGCGATGAACCCCCACGCATCGTCCGCTGCCTGACCAGCCACGCTGGAACGCAACCCGCACGGCACGTGGCGACCCCTCCGCTGGAACGTGACCCGCCCCCGGAAGCCGACCCGCTGGCTCGGAACGTGACCCGCCCCCGAAAGCCGACCCGCCCACCCGGAACGTGACCAGCCCTCAGCAAGCCAACCCGGAGGACCGGAACGTGACCCACCCCCACAAGCCGCCCAAACACAACCAGCCCCCGGCTACGCCCCGTAAACCGGCACCGGGTGATCACCAGCGATCAGCTCACGCACGACGCCGCCCAACTCCCCAGCCGCCCACCGAGCCCCCTTGTCCACCTCCGGCCCGCGCTGCCACCCGTGCACCACGCAAACCCGCCCACCATCGACCTCGAACATCCGCCCCGTCACATCCCCGGCCTCCTCGCTACCGAGCCACACCACCAGAGGCGAGACGTTCGACGGATCCATGGCGTCGAACCCAACCTCCGGAGCCGCCATCGCCGAGGCGAACGCCGCCTCCGTCATCCGCGTCCGCGCGGCAGGGGCGATCGCGTTGACGGTGACGCCGTACCGGGCCAGCTCGGCGGCCGCCACCAGCGTCATCGACGCGATGCCCGCCTTGGCCGCCGAGTAGTTCGCCTGCCCGACGCTGCCGAACAACCCGGCGCCGGACGACGTGTTGATCACGCGGCCGGAGACGCGGCCGCCTGCCTTCACCACGCCGCGCCAGTGCGCGGCGGCGTGGTGCAGCATCGCGAAGTGGCCCTTCAGGTGGACGCGGATTACCTCGTCCCACTCCTCCTCGCCGCAGCTCACGATCATGCGGTCGCGCACGATGCCGGCGTTGTTGACGAGCACGTCCAGCCCGCCGAACTCCGACACGGCGGTGTCGACCAGCCGTTTCGCGCCTGCCCAGGTGCCGACGTCGTCGGTGTTCACGACGGCACGCGGCCCGATCAGTTCCGCCACCTCGCCCGCGACCTCCGCGGACAGGTCGTTCACCACGATCCGTGCCCCTGCGGCACCGAACGCCAGCGCGTGGGCACGGCCGATGCCACGCCCGGCCCCTGTCACGATCACAACCCGGTTCATGGAGAGCCCCCATCGGCAGCGGTCAGGAACGCGGGCACTTCTCCCCCGCCGTGAAC
This sequence comes from Lentzea sp., assembly GCA_030146905.1. The sequence continues at coordinate 5,352 of JASLAV010000383.1, forward strand.
GACCAAGGTCGCGCCGCTCACGTAGGACGCCAGCGGTGAAGCCAGGAACACTGCACACGCGCCCACTTCGTCGGGCGACGCCAGACGGCCCAGCGGCACGGTCCGCGCCACGGCCTCGATCCCGGCCTCGGAGCCGTAGTGCAGATGTGACTGCTCGGTGCGCACCATGCCCACCGCCAACGCGTTGACCCGCACCTTCGGGGCCCACTCCACGGCCAGGGACGAGGTCAGGTTGTCCAACCCCGCCTTGGCCGCACCATAAGCGGCGGTGCCCGGCGACGGACGACGGCCGGACACGCTGCTCACGTTCACGATCGAGCCGCCGGACGCCTGGGTCCGCATGACGGCGTTCGCCGCCTGGGACACCAGCAGCGGTGCCAGCAGGTTCAGTTCGACGATCTTGGAGTGGAACCGCGGTGAAGCCTCGTCCGCCAACGCGAACGGCGCACCGCCGGCGTTGTTCACCACGACGTCCAGCCGACCGTGTCCGGCGACGATCCCGGCCACCAGCCGGGAGACCTGGTCCGCGTCCCGGACATCGCACAGCACGAAAGACGCGCCCTCGACCTCCGCGGGACGCCGCGCACACGTCACGACGACGGCCCCGGCGGCGAGGAACGCACGCGTGATGCCCAGACCGACACCCCGCACGCCACCCGTCACCAGGACCACTGCCCCGTCGAGGTCCAGTTCCACCAGCACCTACCCCGGTCGCTCCGGCACTGCTAAGTTACCAAGCAATCGCTTGGTTCGGAAGGCGGCGCGATGGGGATCTCCAGCAGCCACACCGAAAACGGCATCATCGAGGTCACCATCGACTACCCGCCGGTCAACGCCGTTCCCGCGCGCGGCTGGTTCGAGCTGGCCGAGGCCATCACGTGCGCGGGCGAGGACCCGCTGACGAGGGTGGTGATCCTCAGGGCGGACAACCGCGGGTTCTGCGCCGGCGTCGACCTCAAGGAGATCCAGCGCTCGACCGGGTACGACGCGCTCATCGCCGCGAACCGGGGATGCGCCAAGGCCTTCGCGGCCGTGTACGACTGCGAGGTGCCGGTGATCGCCGCGGTGAACGGGTTCTGCCTCGGTGGTGGCGTGGGACTGGTCGGCAACGCGGACGTCATCGTCGCCTCCGACGACGCCACGTTCGGGCTGCCCGAGGTCGACCGCGGAGCGCTCGGGGCGGCGACGCACCTGGCCCGGCTCGTGCCGCAGCACCTCATGCGGACGCTGTACTACACGGCGCGCAACGTCAGCGCGCAGACCCTGCACCACCACGGCAGCGTCGTCGAGGTCGTCCCACGCGACCGGCTCGACGACGCGGCCCGCGGCATCGCCGGGGAGATCGCCGAGAAGGACCCGGCGGTGATCCGCGCCGCCAAGGAGGCGATCAACGGCATCGACCCGCAGCGCGTGCACCAGAGCTACCGCTTCGAGCAGGGCTTCACCTTCGAGCTGAACCTCACCGGCGCGTCCGACCACGCCCGGCAGGCCTTCCTGGACGGAAACCATGCGCGACAAGCGAATGACGGCTGACGAGGTCGCCGGTCAGATCAAGGACGGCATGACCGTCGGCATCGGCGGCTGGGGCTCGCGGCGCAAGCCGATGGCCCTGGTCAAGGCGATCCTGAGATCCGCTATCGAAGACCTCACCGTCGTCACGTACGGCGGCCCGGACGCCGGGCTGCTGTGCGCGGCGGGCAAGGTCCGCAAGCTGGTCTACGGATTCGTCTCGCTCGACTCGATCCCGTACGACCCGTGGTTCAAACGGGCACGCGAGACCGGTGCGATCGAGGTGCTGGAGCTCGACGAGGGCATGCTGCAGACGGGGCTGCGGGCCGCGGGGCACCGGTTGCCGTTCCTGCCGACCAGGGCCGGCCTCGGCTCCGACGTGCTGAAGTACGCGCCAGAGCTCAAGACCGTCAGATCTCCCTATGACGACGGCGAGGAGCTCGTCGCCATGCCCGCGCTCAAGCTGGACGTCGCACTGGTCCACCTCAACCGTGCGGACAAGCACGGCAACGCCCAGTACCTCGGCCCCGACCCGTACTTCGACGACCTGTTCTGCCTGGCGGCCGACCGGCGTTACGTCTCGTGCGAGCAGGTCGTGGAGACGTTCGAGGGACCGCCGCAGACGTTGCTGCTCAACCGGATGATGGTCGACGGCGTGGTGGAGGCGCCCGGTGGCGCGGGGTTCACCAGCTGCGTCCCCGACTACGGCCGCGACGAGGCCCTGCAGCGCGAGTACGCCGACGCGGCCGCGGATCCAGAGAAGTGGCAGGACTTCTACGAGAGGTTGCTGCGATGAGCGACGTCACGAGAGCCGAGGTCTGCGTCACCGCCTGCGCCGACCTGTTCGCGGGCGCCGGGGAGACGCTGGCCAGCCCGATGGGCCTCATCCCGTCCCTCGGCGCGAGGCTCGCCCGCCTCACCACCGAACCGGACCTGTTGCTGAGCGACGGCGAGTCGTTCCTGCTCACACCGGAGTCCACTGTGGAGGGATGGTTGCCGTACCGGAAGGTGTTCGACGTCGTCGCGCACGGCCGCCGGCACGTCGTGATGGGCGCGAACCAGGTCGACAGGTTCGGCAACCAGAACATCTCCGCGATCGGCGACCACGCCAAGCCCACCCGCCAGCTGCTCGGGTTCCGCGGTGCGCCCGGCAACACGATCAACCACCGCACCAGCTACTGGGTGCCGCGACACAGCCCGCGCGTCCTCGTCGAGGCCGTCGACGTGGTCTCCGGAGTCGGGTACGACCGCGCCGTGGGCCCGTTCCACGACGTCCACCGCGTCGTCACGAACCTCGCCGTGCTCGGGTTCGACACCCCTGACCACTCCATGCGCATCATCTCCGTGCACCCCGGCGTCTCGGTCGACGAGGTCCAGAGGCAGACCTCCTTCCCACTCGTGGCCACCGACGTCACCGAGACCCGGCTGCCGACGGACGAGGAGCTGGAACTGATCAGGACAAGGCTCGACCCCGACGGCAAACGGGACAAGGAAGTCCCCTCGTGAGGACCGCGCTGACCGACCTGGTCGGCGTCCGGCACCCGGTCGTGCAGACGGGGATGGGCTGGGTCGCCGGGCCGCGGCTGGTGTCCGCGACCGCCGAAGCCGGCGGGCTCGGCGTCCTGGCCTCGGCCACCATGACCTTCACCGAGCTCGAAGCCGCCATCAAGGAGACCCGCTCCCGCACCAAGGCCCCGTTCGGCGTGAACCTCAGAGCGGACGCCCACGACGCCCCGGAACGGATCGACCTGCTGATCCGCGAACAGGTGCGGGTCGCCTCCTTCGCGCTGGCGCCGAAACCGGACATGATCGCGAAGCTCAACGACGCCGGTGTCGTCGTCATCCCCTCGGTCGGCGCGGCCAGGCACGCGGAGAAGGTCGCGAAGTGGGGCGCTCACGCGGTGATCGTCCAGGGCGGTGAGGGCGGCGGGCACACGGGCGGTGTGGCGACGACCCTGCTGCTGCCGAGCGTGCTCGACGCCGTCGACATCCCGGTGGTCGCTGCCGGCGGATTCTTCGACGGACGGGGGCTCGCCGCCGCGCTCGCGTACGGCGCGGCCGGGATCGCCATGGGCACGAGGTTCCTGCTCACCCGGGAGAGCACGGTGCCGGACGCCGTGAAGCAGGCCTACCTGCAACGAGACCTCAACGGCACGGTCGTGACCACGCGGGTCGACGGCCTGCCCCACCGGGTTCTGCGCAGCGACCTCGTCGAGCACCTCGAACGGTCGGGGAGGATCCGCGGCCTGGCGAGGGCGATCGCCAACGCCGCGAGGTTCCGCAGGCACACCGGCCTGTCGTGGCCCACGATGATCCGCGAGGGCCTCGCCATGAAGCACGGCAAGGACCTCACCTGGTCCCAGGTGGTCATGGCCGCGAACACGCCGATGCTGCTCAGAGCCGGTCTCGTCGAGGGCAGGACCGACGCGGGCGTGCTCGCGTCCGGTCAGGTCGCAGGAATCCTCACCGACCTGCCGACCTGCGAGGAGCTGATCGGGACCGTCGTCGGGGACGCCGAGGCGATCATCGACCGGCTCAGAGGCGTTCGATGATCGTCACGTTCGCCTGACCACCGCCCTCGCACATCGTCTGCAGCCCGTACCGGCCACCGGACCGCTCCAGCTCGTGCAGCAACGTCGTGAACAGCTTCGTTCCGGTCGCGCCGATCGGGTGCCCCAGCGCAAGCGCTCCCCCGTTGACGTTCACGCGTCCCAGGTCGACCTTCAGCTCCTTGGC
>JASLAV010000412.1 GCA_030146905.1 Lentzea sp.
GGACGGCTTCGTCAAGACGATGGAGAGCGTGCTGCCGGCCGGACGGCTCGGCGACCCCGACGAGGTCGCGTCGGCCGCTCTGCTCCTGGCCTCGGACACCGCCACGTACGTCAACGGCGCCGAGTGGTTCATCGACGGCGGGTACACGAGCATCTGACGGGCACGAGCGGATCATCGGCGCGGGCGAGGCCGGTGGGCAGCTCGCCCGCGCCGCCCACTGCTCGGTGGTCTGTGACCGAGTCGCGTGACACCGCTAGGTTCGAGACCATGTCGCTCCCACCGTGCGTCGTGTGCGGCCGGTACGCGTTCGACACCCGCTACGGGTTCCCGTCGACGTTCGACGAAGCCCAAGCCACCGAGGTGCTCGGACACCCTCCGCCGGAAGCGCTGTCGGTCTTCGACCAGGGGGTCAGGAAGCGGTTGTGGGTCGGTCACGCCGACTGCACCGGCTTCTCCCTTCGGACGAGCGAGCGATCGGCGGAAGAACTCCGTGAGAGGTTGCGGAGGTACGAGCAGCGCCGGCAGGTCGCGAGCGCGCCTCGCCCGAGGGATCCGCGCGGCGTCGTCCGGATCGGGATGAGCCGGGAGCAGGTCCGGCAACTGCTCGGCCCACCGCATCGGCGCGACACCGACACGGGCTACCACCTGATCGCCACGGACCGGGCTGTCACCCTGCTGACCGACCGGTTCGATGAGGAGATGTGGCTCTACAAGGGGATGCCCTCGGGACGCGGAACCTGGATCACGTTCAGGGATGGTCTGATCTTCGGCGTGCGGACGTCACGGGAGAACTCCTGAGGACGTGGGCACGGACCAGGTCCTGAGCCGCCGGTCACGCCGTCCGGCGAGGAGCGGGCAGCACGGCGGGTGCGCGCAGCGGCGCGTAGCGGAAGAGGAACGCGTAGAACCCGCCCGCCAGCGCTGCCAGGCACAGCAGCAGTGCGGTGAGGCGGCTCGACACGGGCGGTCCGGTGGGGACGGACGAGGCAGAGGACACCACGTCGCTCCCCGCGCCGGTCGTGACGATCTCGACGGTCTCGCCCTTGCGGTGCCCGCAACCGTCCAGTTTGGCCTGTTTCTTCTCTCCGCCCGCGTCCCACTCGACGGTGTCCATGCCCTGGCCGCATGAACCGGTCTCGACGACGGTGGCGGTCACCGGTCTAGGGGGCTCCTCGGCGCCGAGGAACCTGGACGGCACCAGGAGGGCGACCGCGACCCCGATCCCGACCAGTCCGACGACCAGCAGGATGAACACCCATCTGTCCGGGCTTCGCGGAACCGCCACACTGCGATGTTCGCAGACGTGGCGGTCCGCGTGGAGCCCAAGTCTCATTTCGGCAGCTGGCGCAGCTCCTCGACCTTGATGGTCCTGCCGTCGGACACCGTGCCGCTCACGGCGACGAGGTCACCGTTCTTCGGCTTCTCCGCGACCGCCGACAGGTCGAGCGGGGTCTGCAGGCCGTCGACCTGCACCAACACGGCGTTGTTGCCGTTGACGTCCTTGACCGTGCCGCGTTCGTCGGCCTTTGCCAGCGCCACGTTCAGCGCCTTGCCGTCCTTCACGCGCACGGTCACGCGCTGGTCGGCCTTGAGCCCCGCTAGGTCACCACCGCGCAGCTTCGTGGAGCCGTCAGTGGTCAACGACACCTCGCTGCCGTCGTCCTTGGTGATCGTGAGCTTGCCGGACTCGACGGACTTGACGCGTCCGACGACGAGGGTGCTGTCCTTGAGCTTGGCCTTGTCCGGACGGCCCGGCTTGCCGGGACCGCCGCCGGGGTGGCGTTCCCCGAACGCCGCGGGGCCATCGGGGTTGTCGGCCGCCGTCGCGACCGCGATGCCTCCGACGGTGAGTCCGACGGCCGCGACGATGGCACCGGCCCACGCTGATTTCTTCGACATGCGCCCAGCGTGCGCGCTCTTGCTGAGGACGAGCTGAAGGCGAGTCGCCCGAAGTGGCGACGATCAGCAGAATGGGTGAGGTGTCCGCCAGGGTGTTGGTGATCGAGGACGCCGAGGCGATCGGCGCCGCGGTGTCGTCCGCGCTGCGCGAGTCCGGCTACGACGTGCAGCACCGCCTGGACGGGCGCCAGCTGGAGGCGGACCTCGGTCGCTTCCGCCCCGACCTGGTCGTCCTCGACGTGATGCTGCCCGGCCGTGACGGCTTCCAGCTGCTCGAGGTGATCCGCCGGTCCTCCGGCGCGGGGGTGGTCATGCTGACCGCCCGCGACGGCGTGCCCGACCGGTTGCGCGGCCTGTCGGGAGGTGCCGACGACTACGTGGGCAAACCGTTCGTGCTGGCCGAACTGGTGGCGCGGGTGTCGGCCGTGCTGCGCAGGCTCGGCAGGACGCCCTCGACGGTGCAGGTCGGCGACCTCGTCGTGGACGCCGACGCCGGTGTCGTGATGCGCGCGGACCGGCCCATCGAACTGACGGCGACCGAACTGCGTCTGCTCGTCTACCTGGCGGCCCAGCGCGGACGTGTCGTGTCCAAGACGCAGATCCTCACGGCTGTGTGGGGTTACGAGGACTACGACCCGAACCTGGTCGAGGTCCACGTCAGCGCCGTGCGCCGCAAGATCGAGGAACACGGCCCACGGCTCGTGCACACCGTGCGCGGCCTCGGGTACGTGCTGCGGGCCGAAGAATGAACCTGCGCACCGTCTCGTTGCGTCGTCGGGTCGCCGTGTCGGTGCTGCTCGTGCTGTTCCTCGTGCTGGTCGCACTGGTCATCTCGGTCGACCGGATGTTCGCCGGTCAGTCCTCACGGGACGTCGACGGCGTGCTGCGCGACACCGAGAACCGCGCGGTCACAGCGCTGGTGCGCGGCTCCCCGCCGCGCGAGGTCGTCCGGCAGCTGTCGAAGCGCAACGTCCGCATCACCGTGGAGCTGCCGAACGGGTCGCTGATCGGCGACACCCCGGAAGAGGGGCAGTACCAGCGCCACGTCCGCAACATCAACGGCAACAGGTTCACCTTCTACGCCGACACCGAGGCGATCTCGCAGGCGCAGCACCGGTTGCGGAAGCTGCTGCTGTTCGTGGGGCTCGGGGCGATCGTCGTCACCGGGCTGCTGACGATCGTGGTGGTGCGTCGGGCGCTGGCGCCGCTCGACGCGATGACGTCGCTGGCCCAGGCGATCGCCGCCGGCCATCGGGGCGGGCGGTTGAACCCCTCTCGCACCGACACCGAGCTGGGGCGCACCGCGGCTGCCTTCGACGGGATGCTGGACTCCCTGGAGGGATCGGAGCAGCGGACCCGGCGGTTCGTGGCTGACGCCGCCCACGAGCTGCGCACGCCCATCACCGGGGTGCAGGCCGTCGCCGAGGCTTTGGTGCAGGCGCCTGTCGACTCGCCTGATCGGGATCAGATGTCGTTCCTGCTGGTCCGGGAGGCTCGGCGGGCCGGGCGGTTGGTCGACGACCTGTTGGCGCTCGCCCAG
>JASLAV010000420.1 GCA_030146905.1 Lentzea sp.
ACCGACGCCAACGCCGGCTCGGCGATCGCGCCCAGCCCCAGCGAGCACAGCGTGATGCCCAGCTGCGCGCCCGCGATCAGCAACGGCAGCTGCTGCGACGCCTTGATCGCGGTACGGGCCCGGGAGGAACCCTTGTCGGCCAACGCTTCCAGCCGGTCGCGGCGCGCGGTGATGACCGCGAACTCCGCGCCGACGAAGAAGGCGTTGCCCGCCAGCAACAACACGATGACCAGGAAGTTCACGACGACACCACCCGCAGGTCGGCCACGCGGTGGCGGTCCATCCGCATGACGGTCACCCGCCACCCGTCGACCCGTATCTCGTCACCGACGTCGGGGATCCGCCCCAGCTTGGCGAGCACCAGACCCGCCAGCGTCTCGTAGTCGCCGGCCGGCATGCGGAACCCGGTGGCCTCGGCCACCTCGTCGTCGCGCAGCAGGCCCGAGACGAGCCAGCTGCCCTTGCCCAGCGACCGCACCGGCGGCGCGCCCCTGTCGTGCTCGTCGCGCACGTCGCCGACGATCTCCTCGACGACGTCCTCCAGCGTCACCAGACCTGCCGTGCCGCCGTACTCGTCCACGACCAGCGCCGACTGCAGGCCCGACGCGCGCAGGCGGTCGAGCAGGGCGTCGCCCTCCAGGGTCTCGGGCACCGAGTGCACCGGACGCGTCACAGCGGACAACGGGGTCGAACCGCGCAAAGTGGACGGCACCGCGAAGGCCTGCTTCACGTGCACCATCCCGCGCACCTCGTCCAACGACCCGTCGTGCACCGGGAACCGCGAGAAGCCGGTCTCCCGCGCCTTGCGCACCAGGTCCGCGACGGTCGCGTCGGCCCGCAGGGCCTCCACGTGCACACGCGGCGTCATCAGCTCGCCGGCCGTGCGGTCGCCGAAGCGCAGCGAGCGGTCCAGCAGCACCGCGGTGCTCTGGTCCAGCGTGCCGTGCTCGGCCGACGTGCGCACCAGCGCGCCCAGTTCCTCCGGCGACCTGGCGGACGCGAGCTCCTCGACAGGCTCGACGCCGAAGCGCCTGACCAGCCAGTTCGCCGAGTTGTTCATCGCGTGGATCAGCCAGCGGAAGACGGTCGTGAACCCCGCCTGCACCCCGACGACGCCGCGCGCCGTCTCCAGCGGCTTCGCGATCGCGAGGTTCTTGGGCACGAGCTCGCCGAACACCATCGACAACGTCGTGGCGATCGCCAGTGCCAGCGCCAGCGACAACCAGTCCGCCACGGACGCGGGCACGCCCAGCCCGGACAGCCCCGGCTCGATCAGGTTCGCGATGGCGGGTTCGGCGATGTACCCGGTGATCAGCGTGGTCAGCGTGATGGCGAGCTGCGCGCCGGACAGCTGGAAGGACAACGTCCGGTGCGCGCGGTCGATGGTCCGCGCCTTCGCGTCACCCACCTCGGCGAGGTGGCGCTCGACGGTGCTGCGTTCCAGTGCGGTGAGGGAGAACTCCGCCGCGACCGCGACGAAGGTGCCCGCGGTCAGCGCCACGACGGCGACCAGACCGAGCACGCTCAGAAGGATTCCGGTCACCTGCGCGCTCCCGAACAGCGGGAACGGGGGACCGGGTTGGTATGCCAGCCGGGGCCAGACCCCATGGGGACGGCTCAACTCCTCATGACTAAGTACGTGAACAGCCAGACGAGTCTAATTGTGAGCAGTCGAGGCCCGCAGCACCACCTCACCCGCCACGCGGACGGTGCGGGCCTCATCACCCCCGGCGTCGAGCACCAGGCCTGCGGCGATCTCGCCCATCTCCTCGAGGGGCAGGCGCACGGTCGACAGCGCGGGAACCGTGTCGCGCAGCGTCGGGATGTCGTCGAACCCGGCGATCGACATGTCCTCCGGCACCCGCACGCCACGTTCGCGCAGCGCGGCCATCGCGCCCATCGCCATCACGTCGGTGACCGCGAACACGCAGGTCGCGCGCGTTTTCGAGGTCAGCAGCTCCATCGCGGCCGCGTACCCGCCGTCACGGGTGAACGCGCCGTTGACCACCACGGGCGGCGCGATCCCGGCGTCGGCCAGTCCCGCCTTGAACCCCGCGAGCCGGTCGCGGGCGACCACGAGCTCGGAGGGGCCGCCCAGCACGGCGAACCGCTTGTGCCCCAGCCCGGCGAGAGCCCTGGCCAGCGCCCGCCCTCCGGCGCGGTTGCCGGGGACGACCGTGTCGGTGCGGAGCTTCGCCTGCGACACGCACGCGACACGTCCGCCCTGCTCGGTGAACGCGTCGATCTCCGCCGCGAGACGGGCCTGCGACGCGCGGTCGGTCGTCCGCGACCCGGCGAGCACCACCGCTCGCGCCCGGTGCGCGCGCAGTGTGGACAGCAGCTCCACCTCGCGTTCGGGACGGCGGCCGGTCGTGCCGAGGACCACGACGAGCCCCGCCGCCTCCGCCACCCGCGTGACGCCCGCCGCGATGCACGAGAAGTACGGGTCGGTGATGTCGTGCACGACCAGTCCGACGAGGGAGCTCGAGTTGCGGGCCAGCGCCTGCGCCGAGGCGTTCGGCACGTAGCCGAGCTCCTCCGCGGTGCGCAGGACGCGGTCGCTCAGGTCCCCGCTCACCTGCCGGGTGCTGCCGTTGAGCACGCGGGACGCGGTCGCCAACGACACACCCGCCTGCTTCGCCACCTCGGCGAGCGTCACCTGTCGGGCGGACACGACCACCTCCGTCAACGTGCATGTGAGCGCAGAGACTAGCTCGCG
>JASLAV010000530.1 GCA_030146905.1 Lentzea sp.
GCGCGGGCACCACGCGTACTCTCGTGATCCATGTCGGAAGAACAAGGCGGCCCCACGCTGGAGCCCACGCTGTCCGAATGGCTCAAGGCGCGCGAGGAGACGGCCCGCCACCTGGCGACCAGCACCTCCAGCACCGTGGACGCGGAGTGGGTGCAGCGGCTCGCCGACCTGCTCGCGACCGAACGGTCGTGGCAGGACCAGTACACCGAGCTGGTCGCGCTCGGCAGCCCGGACGGCCGGTTCCCGTCGTCGAACCGCTGAGCGCGCCGACGGGCACCGGCGGGTCAGTCGCGGGCGGGTGGCCCCGGCGACGTGGGCGCGGCCGGGTCGAGGTCCGCCACGCGGAGGCGGAAGACCTGCAGCTCCATGCCGAAGTACTTCGTGGTCTCGCCGACCCATTGCATCCCGTTGTTCCGCACGGTCGACGAGGCGCGCGAGTTGCCGGGCCGGACGACGGCGAACACCTCGTACACGTCCCGGCTGAACGCCCACGCCGCGAGGGCGTGGGTCGCTTCGGTGGCGTAGCCGTTGCCCCACATGTCGGGACGTAGCTGCCAGCCGATCTCCAGGTCCTCCCTGCCCGGCGGCAGCGGGAGCAGGATGGCTCCGCCGATCACCAGGTCGTCCTCCCTGCGCACGACGGCCCACCGGCCGGCGGGGGTGGGCATCCGCGCGCTTTCGGCGATCCACTGCTGCAGCAGCAGCTTCATCGCCACCTCGTCGGGGACCTGGTCCATCTCGGGGCTGAGCCAGCGGGTCACCTCGACGTGGCCGTAGACCTCCAGCGCGGCGGGTGCGTCGTCGACACGCCAGGGGCGCAACGTCAGCCGGCCTGTGGTCAACTCGTTCACCATCGCGGTCATTGGCAGATACATCCCCTGGGAAGCGCCGAGGCCGTGGTCGCGGTGCAGTAGCGCACGCCGAGCGGGTCGTGCTCGTTCCACGGGTGGGGGCACACCGCGCAGGTGGTGGTGGTGGTGGTGGTGGTGGTGAGGTCGGCTTCGATGGTGCGTAATTCGGACATGCGGGTACTCCGATGATCGGTGCGATGGCGGGAAGGCGCGCGTGTCAGCGCCGCCGGTCCCGGCGAGGTGCGGATTCCGCGTCAGTTCCCGGTCGTGTGGTGCGACCCGGGCCGCGGTGGTGTCAGAGCCGCTCGGAGTTCATCTCGGCGCTCCCGCCTCCAGCCGAACCGGCCGGGCTTCCCGATGCGCCCAAGGCGGCAGCAGCTCGATCACCGCTGCGCGACGTGCCCTCGGTGGCTCGATCCTACTCCGCCGCCCGCGGGCCCCGCTCAGCGCCACGACGGTGCCAGGTCCTCCTCGGCCTGGACGACCATCGACTCCAGCACAGGGCCGCCGAACGTGGTGACCATCGCGACGTCGGCGGCGTCACGGCCGCGGCCGATGACGACGCGCCCCTTGCGGGGCTCGTTGTTGCGCGGGTCGAAGGTCCACCAGCGGTCCCCCAGCCAGACCTCCATCCACGCCGCGAAGTCCATCGGCGCGCCGTCGGGCGGCACGTCCAGGTCCGGCAGGTAGCCGAAGACGTACCGGGCGGGGATGTTGAGCGCGCGGCAGAACGAGATCGCCAGGTGCGTGAAGTCGCGGCAGACGCCGAACCCCGCCGCGTTGACGTCGGGGGCGGGGGACAGCGCGGTGGAGGTGCCGTAGCCGAAGCTCAGCGACTCGTGGACGTGCCGGCAGATCTCCCGCACCCTGCCGTAGCCGGGCGGGTGGGCGCCGAACCTCGACCAGGCCTCGTCGCCGAGCACGTCGGACACGCAGTACCGGCTGGGCAGGGTGTACACCAGCACGTCGTCGGGAAGGCCGTCGGGCAGCACCTCCGCGGCGTCCTCGTCCACGTTCTCCGTCCTGTCCGGCACGTCCGCCCAGGCGCTGTAGTGCACTGTGGACAGACCGGCCGGCAGCACGACGCGCGTGCTGCGGTTGCCGTACAGGTCGAAGTGGTGGCGCACGGCGACGTCCGGCTTCACGTCCAGGTTCTCCTGGCTGAGCCGCACGTCCGCGCTCCAGAGCGGCCGGACCAGGAACACCGCCGGCGTGGGCACCTCCGCGCGGTAGGTGAACGCGCAGCCGACGCGGAGCAGCCGAGTGCCCCACGTCAGCTGTGCCGTGCCATTGCCGTGGTGGCGCGAGGTCAACGCACCCGCTCGGGGATGTGGTCCAGCGCGCGCAACACGTGCACCGCGAGGTCCCGCGCCACCTTGCCGTCGAGCTCCGTCCGGCCGCTCAGCACGTCCTCCACCATCTTGAGCCTGCGCTCGTAAGCGGATGTGTAGGCCGATGTCGTCATCGAGCTCCTTGCGTTGTTTGTTCGGGAATGCAGACACTGCCGGCGCCAGCCGAGTCCACAACGGACTCGTGCGCGCGGCCCTCGCCCAGCAGAACCTCGACGGTGTCGGTGTTCTCCCGCTGGGCGGCGGACATCATGGCGTGGTGGGCCGCGGAGGGATCCGCGTCCGGTGGGACGAGCAGCAGGGTCAGGCGGCGCCGGTCACCCGCGACGACGTCCACGGTGTGCGGCGGCCTCGACCAGAAACCGCTGAGCCTGACCCGGACGCCGTCTGCGGCGATCTGGCCGGGCGCGGTGTCCCACTCGGTCAGGTTGTAGCTCACCCGCGGGATCTCGCCCAGCCGGACGGACAGCACCGCGAGCAGCGCGGGCAGTTCGGCGGCGAGGTCGCGGGAACGCGGCCACCAGGCACCGTCGACGTACCCCGCGGGGAGCGCCTTCGGCCTCAGCCGCAACCGCAGCGGACAGCGGGGCTGCTCGTCGGTCGTGACGACCGGAGGGGCGGTGGATAGATGAGGAGCCGACGTCATGCCGGGACTCCCGTCTCCGGTCCGGAAAGGACCGGTGCAGGATTTCGCCGAGTGTGACGTGGGCTTGACTGCCCAGGTGCGAGATGCTCTCGGCACCACCAATACTACACGCTTTCAGGCGTGATCGACGGAAATGTGGTGCACCACTTCCGCTGTTGCCCCTCCGCCGATCCGATCGGCGCAGTGGTGGTGTGTCAGGGCGCGTAGCGCTCCATGCACTCGGCCAGGTCCGACCACCCCATGGGTCGCGGCGGGCTCGCCGCGGGGACCTCCCTGGTGCCGACGTGCTCCATGGACTCGCTCACCAGACGTGCCACGGCCTCCGGCGCCTCCACGATGTCGCCGGTCGAGCGGGCGAGCACGATCAGGGGCTCCGCGGGATCGGTCTCGATCGACACCGCCCAGCCCTGCGTCGCGCTCCAGACGAGCATGACGTCGCGGTCGGGGTGGGCCGCGGCGCGGCAGCCCAGTGCGATGTAGGCGGTGGCGGTGTCGGTGACCTCGAAGCTGATGCCGTGGTGCGGCACACCGAGTGCCTCCGCGACCTTCCCCACGTACCGTTCCAGGGCGCCTGCCAGCACGTGCGTGCCCTCCGACGTGGCTGCCGGCACGAACTCCTGGCGACGCGAGGCTCGATCACCGGTGATGGACGCGGTCGCTGCCATGCGGACTCCGTCTTCTTCGGATCGCTGCGAAGCCACGGCGGGCGAGCGGACGGACCGCGGAGGTGACGAAGCGATGTGGACGAGCCGATCGACGACTCTGGACCACCACTGTAACGGTTCTCAGCCGTTGTGGAGCCACCACGAGCGGACGCGACTGCCGGGAACAGTTCTCCGGCGCGGCGGATTCGCAAGTGCCGCAACCCTCCGATCACCGTTTTCGGGAACTCGCGTGACCGTCCGGAAAGGACGATGACGACCTCGTCACGTCGTGGCGGACGGAATCCCGAACCTGGCCCGCACTCCCGGCGAGTACAGGACGCTCATCGGCGGACCGGAGACCGGTACCCGCGCCGAGGCCACGAGGTTGTCGTCGCAATGGACGACCGTGGCGCGGTGGAGATCCCACGGAGCGTGGTGGTTGGGCAGGTAGGCGGTACGGCCGAACAGGGAGGTGTGCAGGCCCCACCTGGCCGTCAGGAAGTCCTCCAGCGGGCTCGGCCGGTCGATCCGCTCCCCCGGCCGCACGGTGAGCGTGCTCGTCGCCCCACCGGGACGAGGCCACCTGCGCCGACAGGTGTAGGTGAGCTCGGTGCCGTCACGGCGCACCGCCATGTCCGACCACATGTACGGCAACCGCACCGCGGACCGGGCGCTCAGCACGAACGTCAGGTCCGAGGCGTCCATCGACAGGAACACGACGCCACGCCGCCCTTTCCGGTCGACGGTGTAGAGGCGCACGTTGGTCTCCGGGAAGCTCCAGCGGCCGGTCAGCGCGGGCCAGCCGAGCGGGCACAGGCGGAAGGCGACGAGTCCGACGAACGTGTCGCCGTCCACCACGTCCGGCTCCGCGCCCGCGGGCAGCAGGTGGCGCACGGACTGAGGTGGAACGCGCCAGTGGAGGAACGTCACGTCGTTCCACCACTGCGTCAGCACCGACCGGTCGATGGGTCGCGGTGAGCCGAAGGTCATGGTCACGATTCAAACGCAGCCACACCGCCCTGCGCCCCCGGATCGCCGAATCGGTCGCGACGCTCCCGGAGCACGTCGTGGGTGCTGAGAGTGGTCCGGTAGCCGAACAGCAGCAGGGCGTGCAGCAGGAACAGCCACAGCCCGAGCGCCGCCACCCCGCCGGGGACCGCCAGCCCGCCGTAGGGAATGGCCCAGTCCACGGGAATCGCGAGGAACAGCACGAACCCGTGCAGGAAACCGGTGAGCACCGCGCCGACGGCGACACCCGCCGCGAGGATCGTCCTGACCGGCAGCTCGACCGGTCCGACGAAGGCGAACACCAGGCCGACGGTCACGCAGATCGGCACCATGTCGAGGTGGAACGACAGCACGACGCCCCACGCGGTGGACCAGCCCCCGGCCGCGTACAGCGGGCCGACCGTGGAGGCGAACGCCAGCGGCAGCGCCACCAGCAGGGGTGCCAGCAGCAGCACCGGGAGGAACGCGATCCGCCCCGCCCACCCGGTCCACTTGGTGACCCGCTCACCGGCCGCCTGGCCGAGGCCACGGCGCAGTCCCTCGCCGTAGAGCGTCGCGGGGAGCAGTGCGGCGGCGAGGTACGGCCAGGACACGCTCGTCGCCGCCTCCGCCAGGCTCACGAGCGCACCGGTGGCGTCGTGGGCTTGGGGCAGCGACCGGCCGAGCACCCGTGCGCCGTCGACCACGAGCTGCGGCCCGAAGAGCAACGCGACCCCGCGCAGCGCGAGCAGCAACATCGGCACCAGGCCGAGTCCCGCGAAGAACGTCAGCCCCGCCGCCCACAGCAGGAGGTCCCGGCCGTGCAGCGCGCTCGACGTGGCCGCGACCACGGCTCGGAGTACATGCATGATCCGCAAGTACCCGAACCTGCGCGCGCTCATCCATCGGCCTACGGTTGTGGAATGACTGGCGACGAGGCGAACCCGGTTGCCGGGTGGTCCCGGCTGCACGGTGAGGACGTGTCCGCCAGCAGGCTCGTCGTCGGCTGGCTGCGGCTCGTGCACGGGCTGGCACGCCCGCTGGACCGCGTTCATCCCGACCTGTTGTCCGCGGCCGGCGTTGTCGTCGCGGCGGGTGCGGTCGCCGCCGCGGCGGCGGGTGGCCGGTGGGCACTGCTGGCGCTGCTGCTGGTGGTGTCGACCGGAGTGTTCGACGGGCTGGACGGCGCGGTCGCCCTGCGCACCGGCAGGGTGCGGCCGCTGGGCGCGGTGGTGGACGCGGTGGCCGACCGGCTGGCGGACCTGTCGCTGGTGCTGGTCCTGTTCGCACTCGGTGCCGGGGCGTGGTGGTGCGCCGCCATCGGTGCGGCGGTGCTGCTGCACGAGTACGCGCGGGCGAAGGCGCAGGCGGTCGGCATGACCTCGGCGGGGACGATCACCCTGGCGGAGCGTCCGACCAGGGTGGTGGTCGTCGCGATCGCGTGCGCCGGTGCGGGCGTGGCTCCGGGCGGCACGCCGGTCACCGGGTGGGACTGGGCCGTCGTGTCGGCGGTGGTGTGGGCGGGGTGCGCCGCGGTCGGGCTCTGCCAGCTCGCGGCCGGCATCCGCCGGGAGCTCGCGGACAGGCCGTGGACGGGACCGTTCGCGTCAGGCCTGCCCCACCAGGCCGGCGACGATCCGCGCTGACATCGCCACGAGCGGCAGCCCGCCGCCGGGGTGCGCGGATCCCCCGACGAGGAACAGGCCGGGGACTGGCGAGCGGTTCGCCGGCCGGAGCAGGGCCGCTCGTGGACCGTTGGACGACGAGCCGTAGATCGACCCGCCCACCGATCCCGTGTCGCGGGCCCAGTCGGCCGGTGTGCGGATCTCGCGCCAGCGCACCCGGTCCGTGACGTCCAGGCCGCGCTCGGCCATCACGCGCAGGACCCGGTCGGCGTAGGAGTCGGCGAGGCCGGGCTCCGTCCAGTCGACGTCTCCCTGCCGTGGTGCGTTGACCAGCACGAACCACGCCTCGTCCCCCTCGGGTGCGACAGCGGGGTCGTCCGGCGCGCACACGTAGACCGTGGGGTCCGGCACCGGTCGCGGGCGACGGCCGAAGATCGCGTCGAACTCGGCGTCGTAGTCGGCGGGGAACAGCACGCGGTGGTGGGCGGGGTCCGGGGTCCTCCCCCGCAGCGCGAGGAGCAGCACGAAGCCCGACAGCGACGGCTGCGTCTTCCGCAGCGTCCGGCGCGGGCGGCGCGAACGCCGGTCGGTGAGCAGCTCGCCGTACAGGTGCTCGGCGTCCACATCGGACACCACGACGTCGGCCCGCTGCCGCTCGCCGTCGTACAGGCGAACTCCCGTCACCCCGCGCGCGCCGCTCTCGATCGCGGTGACCCTTGCGGCGAAGCGGAAGGTCACTCCCAGCTCGACGCAGCGGCCGAACAGCGCGTCGCCGAGCCGGCGCAGCCCGCCGCGCACGTACCAGCC